>NZ_DRGY01000133.1 GCF_011049865.1 Marinobacter antarcticus
CCGTACCCCCCTCTTAAATCATGTATTCAAAATAATTCTTTAATATATTATAGGGCTCCTCCAAAAAAATCGCCCCTCTTTGGAGGTATACCCGTGGGCTCTCAAATCAGCGCTATGCCAACTACTGCATAAGCGGCGAATCGGACAATTCGAGATCCACTCCTTCCACGCCCGTGTCTGCCGCCAGCACTTGCAGGTATTGGCGGAATGCCCGCCGGGTTACGCTCTCACTCAAATACTGGCGAATTTTCGGTTTTACATACTCGTACGGCAGTTGCTCGCCATCAACACGCTGATCCACACGCACAATATGCCAGCCGTATCGGCTCTCGATCAGCTCCGGATTGAGCCCTTCCTGAAGGGTCAGAACCGGGCGCTCGAATTCCTCCACCGTTTGGCCCTTGCTGATCTGGCCAAGGCTGCCGCCCTGATGACGCGATTCGCAAGCAGAGTACTGTTTGGCAAGCGGTACAAACTGGGCACGACCTTCCAGCAGCGACGACAATATCTGTCGCGCGGCTTCTTCCTGATGAATGCGCTCTTGCGGGTCGTCGGGCGGCGCGGCCAGCAGAATATGGCTGACCGCCATCAGCGTCTGGCTGCGAAAGCGACCCGGATTGGCGGCATGGAAACGCTCACAGTCTTCGTCGCTTGGGGTTGGCACTTCCAGTTCCTGCTCCAGCACGCGGGCGATGGTGGCCTCTTCATCCAGACCGGCTGGCAGCTTCAGGGCTTTGGCCTGCAGCAGCAGAAGCTCGCGGATAACGAGGCTCCTGGCCGCTTGATGCCAGGCTTGAGCGACTTCCTCTGCCGGGTGATGTTGCATTTCCCGGGCGATGTCCTCTTCGGTTATCACGGTGTCACCCACGTAAACTGGCGGAAACTGGTTTCTGGGTTGTTCGGCTTCACCGGTGGGGATCAGTTGCATGGTAAGTCTCCGTCTATGTGTTCAATGCTGCCCCCATTCCCCGACCTTCTCCCGCCGGGGCACAGGGGGTTCTTTTTTCAGCTACGCCCGCTTGCGCACAATCTGATATCTGCGCCCAAAGTACTCCAGCGGCACGCTCAGCATGTGAACCAGACGCGTAAACGGAAACAGTACAAAGATTGTCAGGCCCAGGAACATATGAAGCCTGTAGATCCAATGTACGCCCGTCATGTAGTCGGCTGCCCCGCCCTGGAAGGTTAGAATGCTTTGCGCCCAGCCTGCCAACTGCAGCATGGTGGCGCCATCAAGGTGGCCTAACGTTGGCAGAATGGTCGCCAGCCCCAACACCACCTGAACCACCAGCACAATGATGATCATGTTATCGGCGAAGGTGCTGCTGGCTTTGATTCTGGGGTCCGTCAACCTGCGGTGGGCCAACATGACCCCGCCAATCAGACACATCACGCCGGCAATACCACCCACCACAATCGCCAGTATCTGTTTGGTACCGGCGCTCATGAACGGCTCATACACAAAGTGTGGCGTCAGCAAACCAACAAGATGACCAAAGAAAATCACCAGAATGCCCACATGGAACAGCACGCTTGCCAGCACCATGTTTTTCTTGCGCAGCATCTGGCTGGATTGCGCCTTCCAGGTGAACTGCCCGTGGTCGTACCTTGCCCAGGTGCCAATAATCAGCACGGCTATGGCGATGTAAGGATAAATCCCGAAAATCAATGTGTTCAGATAAGACATCATCCTGGTCTCCCCCCCCTATGCCGTCAGGCGTCTCTCACGGCAGCGCGCGCCTGAGCCGGCGTCACATCCGTCATCAGGTGGTCACTGAGATGAATGGTCTGGGTCTGTTCCAGCTCACGGCGGCGCTGGCCAACAACGCCTCCGGTGCTGCACGAGCTACCCTGGTCATCCACGAACTTCACCATTTCCTCTTCCCACACCTTGTCCAGGGCTTCGGGCGTATCGTCACGCTCTTCCGAGGCCACTATCCGGGCCAACTCCTGGCGATCGGTTTTCCGCCCTGACAGCTCCAGAAGTGAGTCCATCGCGACATGGTAAAAGCTCTCGCGCTGGTACAATCGCTCCCCAAGCAGGCCAAGAATGTGGTGGATATCTTCCAGCCAGTTGCGGATTTCTTCCCAGGGCCGGGTAGACAGGTATTCCAGAAACAGCGGCAGGTAGTCCGGCAGTTCCTTGGCGTCTATTTCCAAACCGTTGGCCCGATACTGCTCCATCAAATCAACCATCGCCTGCCCGCGATCGCGGGATTCGCCGTGCACGTGTTCAAATAACAGCAGTGAGGTTGCGCGGCCTTTGTCGAAAATGCCTGTGTAGGCCTCTTCCAGCTCCAGCAGATCACCGTCACACAACCGATCAATACACTGGAGCAGTTGCTCCTTGTTCTTCCGTGGCAGCCGGCTGTCTTCAAGAACCGCTTCAACCATGGCGTCTTTGGCGGTTTGAAGTTCAGCGCAGGGGTACTCCAGAATTCGTGCCAGTACTTTTAAAAGTTGCATCGTATTACCTCCTTAATCCTGCAGCTGTTTCGGATCAACCTGTTTCACGGTCGTGAGCTTCTGCACCATGGTGGTGGTCTGGCTTCGACCGCCAAACATGTTGAATTTACTGTCGCTGCCGCTGCAGCCGTCACCAAAGCTGAAGCCACAGCCGCCGCGTTCAGCGAAGGCTTCCTTTGCCAGCTCACGATGGCTGGTGGGAATCACAAAGCGATCCTCGTAGTTGGCAATGGCCAGATACCGGTACATCTCATCCGCCTGGGCTTTGGTAAGGCCTACTTCTTCCAGTGCCCGAAGATCCTCTATGCCATCGACGGTTTCTGCCCGCTTGTAGAGGCGCATGGCCATGATGCGTTTGAGCGCCCGCACAATCGGTTTCTCATCGCCTGCGGTGAGCAGGTTGGCAAGGTATTTCACCGGGATTCGCAGGCTCTCGATTTTCGGCAGAACACCGTCAAACTCAACCTTGCCGGCTTCGGCAGCCGACTGAATTGGGCTCAGGGGCGGCACGTACCAAACCATCGGCAGGGTGCGATATTCCGGGTGCAGAGGCAGCGCCAGTTTCCAGTCCACCGCCATCTTGTAGACCGGGCTGCGCTGGGCCGCCTGAATAACGTTCATGGGAACGCCATCTTTGGTTGCCTGCTCGATCACTGCGGGATCGTTCGGATCGAGAAAGATTTCCAGCTGTTTTTCGTACAGTTCATGTTCGCCCGGGGTGCTGGCCACTTCTTCAATGCGGTCGGCATCGTAAAGCAGCACGCCCAGATAGCGGATGCGGCCAACGCAGGTCTCGGAGCACACGGTGGGCATACCGGCTTCAATTCGCGGGTAGCAGAAGATGCACTTTTCAGACTTGCCGGTTTTCCAGTTGAAGTAGATTTTCTTGTACGGGCAGCCGGACACACACATACGCCAACCGCGACACTTGTCCTGGTCGATCAGCACAATGCCGTCTTCTTCACGCTTGTAGATGGCGCCACTGGGGCAGCTCGCCACGCAGCTAGGATTCAGGCAGTGCTCGCACAGGCGCGGCAAGTACATCATGAACGTGTTTTCGAACTGGCCGTATATATCCGCCTGCACATTGTCGAAGTTTTTATCCTTCCGACGCTTGGCAAACTCGGTGCCCAGAATCTCTTCCCAGTTCGGGCCCCACTCGATTTTTTGCATGCGTTTGCCGGAGATTAGCGAACGCGGCCGCGCAACCGGTTGGTGCTTGCTGTCGCCGGCGGTGTGCAAATGCTGGTAGTCAAAATCGAACGGTTCGTAGTAGTCGTCAATTTCTGGCAAGTCCGGATTGGCGAAAATATTTGCCAGCACCCGGAAACGGCCGCCAATGCGGGGTCGTATTTTGCCACTGGGCTCGCGCATCCAGCCGCCTTTCCATTTGTCCTGGTTTTCCCATTCTTTCGGGTAGCCAATACCCGGCTTGGTTTCGACGTTGTTGAACCAGGCGTACTCCATGCCTTCGCGGCTGGTCCATACGTTTTTGCAGGTGACTGAGCAGGTGTGGCAACCAATGCACTTGTCCAGGTTCATCACCATGCCAACTTGGGAACGGATCTTCATTTTACAGCCTCCTGAACAGTGTCGTTGCCTTCGCCATCCAACCAGTCCACGTTGTGCATTTTGCGCACAACAACAAACTCGTCGCGGTTGGAACCTACCGGCCCGTAATAGTTAAAGCCGTAGGAAAACTGGGCATAACCGCCGATCATATGCGTGGGTTTCGGGCACACCCGGGTAACCGAATTGTGAATACCGCCACGGGTGCCGGTTACTTCTGAGCCCGGAATATTCACAATCCGCTCCTGGGCGTGATACATCATCACCATGCCAACTCTTACCCGCTGGCTTACCACGGCACGCGCAGCGACAGCGCCGTTAGCGTTAAACAGCTCGATCCAGTCGTTGTCTTCAATACCCAAATCTTTTGCGTCGTCTTCGCTCAGCCATACAATCGGCCCACCGCGAGACAGGGTAAGCATCATCAGGTTGTCACTGTAGGTGCTGTGAATGCCCCACTTCTGGTGCGGCGTCAGGAAGTTCAACGCTTTCTCGGGGTTGCCATTAGGCTTGGCGTTCAACAGCGGTGCGGCTGTTTTGGTGTTGATGGGCGGCCGGTACAGCACCAGGCTTTCGCCAAAGGCCCGCATCCACTCGTGATCAAGATAGAACTGTTGCCGACCGGTCAGAGTGCGCCAGGGAATCAGTTCGTGCACGTTGGTGTAGCCGGCATTGTAGGAGACGTGTTCATCTTCCAGGCCAGACCAGATCGGGCTGGAGATGATCTTGCGCGGCTGGGCCACAATGTCCCGGAAGCGGATTTTTTCGTCTTCCTTGTTCAACGCAAGGTGGGTGTGATCCAGACCGGTAAATTCGCCCAGCGCCGCCCAGGCCTTCACCGCCACCTGGCCGTTGGTTTCCGGGGCAAGTGCCAAAATCACTTCGGCGGCGTCTATGGCCGTGTCAATTTTGGGGCGGCCAATATTGGCACCCTCAAGATGCTTGTGGTTCAGTTGGCCCAGAAGTTCGATTTCCTTATCGGTATTCCAGTGAATCCCTTTACCGCCGTTGCCAAACTTGTCCAGCAGAGGGCCCAGTGAGGTGAAGCGGGCGTAGGTGTTGGGATAATCCCGCTCAACCGTTATGAATTTTGGTGCGGTCTTGCCGGGGATCAGGTCGCACTCGCCTTTCTTCCAGTCCTTCACATCAAACGGCTGGCCGAGTTCAGCCGGCTCGTCATGAAGCAGTGGCAGCGTGACAACATCTTTTTCCACACCAAGATGGCCTTCAGCCGCTTTGGAAAAGGACTTGGCAATGCCTTTGTAAATTTCCCAGTCGCTGCGGGACTCCCACGCGGGATCGGTGGCTGCGGTCAGTGGGTGAATGAACGGGTGCATGTCTGAGGTATTCAGATCGTTCTTTTCATACCACGTCGCCGTCGGCAAAACGATATCCGAATACAGGCAGGTGGTCGACATGCGGAAATCCAGCGTTACCAGCAGATCGAGCTTGCCTTCGGGCGCTTCGTCATGCCACTTCACCTCTTCAGGCTTTACACCATCGTCGCCCAGATCCTTGCCCTGCAAACCACTCTTGGTGCCAAGCATGTATTTCAACATGTACTCGTGGCCCTTGCCGGACGAACCCAACAGATTGGAGCGCCAGATAAACATATTGCGGGGATGGTTTTCCGGCGCCTCCGGGTCTTCTGAAGCAAACGCCAACGAGCCGTCTTTCAGGGATTGCGCCACATAGTCTGGCACCTCCATCCCGGCCGTTTCTGCCTCGGCCGCAATGCCCAGCGGGTTACGATTCAGTTGCGGGGCGGAGGGTAACCAGCCCATACGTTCAGCGCGAACGTTGTAATCGATCAGGCTGCCACCAAACTTTGATTTGTCTGCCAGCGGCGAGAGAATTTCGTCTACGCGCAGTTTCTCGTAGCGCCACTGGCCTGAGTGCGCATAGAAGAACGACGTACCGGCCATCTGCCGGGGCGGACGACACCAGTCCAGACCAAACGCCAGTGGCTGCCAGCCGGTTTGCGGGCGCAGCTTTTCCTGCCCCACATAGTGGCTCCAGCCACCACCACTCTGGCCCACACACCCACACATGATCAGCATGTTGATCAGGCCACGGTAGTTCATGTCCATGTGGTACCAGTGGTTCACACCGGCGCCCACAATCACCATTGAACGGCCTTTGGTTTTATGGGCGGTGTCGGCAAACTCCCGGGCAATACGAATCATCTGTTCAGCGGGTACGCTGGTGATTTTTTCCTGCCAGGCCGGCGTGTAAGGCTTGATCTGATCGTAAGACGTAGCGCCGTCGTCATCGCCAAGGCCCCGGCTGATGCCGTAGTTGGCAATCATCAGGTCATACACCGTCACCACATGGCCTGCCGTGCCGTTTGCCAGATCCACTTTCCGGCAACCCAGTTTATGGGTCAGCGTATCGCTGATTTCCACCGAGCTGAAATGCTCGTGTTCAATACCGCCAAAGTAAGGAAAGGCAACGTCGACTATGTGGTCGTGCTTATCATGCATCGACAGCTGAAGGCTTACATCATCACCGTTGGCTGTTTGCTTCAGGTTCCATTTACCCTTCTCACCCCAGCGATAGCCAACCGACCCGTTCGGTGCTGTGAGCTCCCCAGACGCTTCATTGATGGCAATGGTCTTCCACTCAGGGTTATTTTCCTCCCCAAGCCCGCCAACCAGATCACTGGCGCGCAGGAACCGGCCCGGCACATATCGGCCGTCGTCCCTTTTCTCCAGCATCACCAGATAAGGCATGTCGGTATAACGACGCACATAATCCGTGAAGTACGCGCTGGGGTTATCAATGTGAAACTCTTTGAGAATCACGTGCCCCATGGCCATGGCCAGCGCGGCATCTGTGCCCTGTTTGGGGCTTACCCATTCGTCAGATAATTTGGACACTTCGGCGAAGTCGGGGGTAATGGCAACCGTTTTGGTGCCCTTGTAACGAACCTCTGTAAAAAAGTGCGCATCCGGCGACCGGGTTTGGGGCACGTTAGAGCCCCACGCAATGATGTAGCTGGAGTTGTACCAGTCTGCGGATTCGGGAACGTCGGTTTGCTCACCCCAGGTTTGGGGCGAGGCCGGTGGCAAATCGCAATACCAGTCATAGAAACTGAGGCAGGTGCCGCCAATCAAAGACAGGTAGCGGGCACCGGACGCGTAGGAAACCATCGACATGGCCGGAATCGGAGAAAACCCGATGATTCGGTCCGGGCCGTGCTTTTTGGCCGTATACACGTTGGCCGCACCGATTAATTCATTTACTTCGTCCCAGCTGGAACGAACAAAGCCACCCATACCTCTGCGCGGTTTATACTCGGCGGTTTTCGTGGGGTCCTCAACAATAGACGCCCAGGCCTCTACCGGATCGTTAAATTGAACGCGGGCGGCACGCCAGAGTTTCATCAGATGCGTTCGCATCAGCGGGTATTTCAGGCGGTTGGCGCTGTACATATACCAGGAATAGCTGGCGCCACGGGGGCAGCCACGGGGTTCATGGTTGGGCAAGTCCGGGCGGGTACGGGGGTAGTCGGTTTGCTGGGTTTCCCAGGTGACCAGGCCGTTCTTGACGTAAATCTTCCAACTGCAGGAGCCGGTGCAATTTACGCCATGGGTGGAGCGCACAATTTTGTCGTGCTGCCAGCGCTGGCGATAGGTGTTTTCCCAGTCACGATTTTCTTCGTGGGTTTCGCCGTGGCCGTTCGCAAACGGTTCGCGCTTTTTGCTGAAATAGCTCAGCTTGTCGATCAAATGACTCATGGTCTCTCTCCCTCAGCCCGTCTACCGGATCGCTTTCCGATTCGGGACCATTGTGTGGGAGAAAAACCCTTAAATCTGCGGGGTTACTACCACATACCCGGGCTCTACCACCGAGGAGGTAGACCGCTTATATCTCTGGTTGGAGAAGCGCCTGGCGCCGGGCGCCACCTGCAGCTCAAACTGCGCGGCTGCGTTAATTATCCAAACAGAATCCTGCCTGAGATTTTGGTGCTCAGGTCCACAGAGGCATCTTCTGGCTCCGTAAGTAGCAACAGAAGCGCACATAAGCAGAAGAACAATTACGATCTTTCAGTGTCGGCTTTTACCCCGATTTGGATCAAAGACTATGAGGGGATATCAACCATTGGGGTAATTGACTATCCTCTAGGAGCTACCAAACCCTGGCGATTGCCTAAACGAGACGTCATGAAATCCAGAAGCCCTCTTGTTAAGCGGATTGCTATTATTGTCAGCGCTTTGGTGCTGATCTCCATTGTCAGCATGGCCGCAACGTATGCGGTTTCAAAAAGCATTGAAGGCAATGCCACCGCAATCAACCTGTCTGGCGCATTACGGATGGGCGCCTTCAGGCTGTTGGCTCAAGTGGCACAGCCTGCGGAAGGTAACGCGTCTGCTGGCAACATTAGCCGCCTTGCGGCCCGTTATGAATCCAACCTCACGAACAGCTTGATTACCCAGACGATTCCGAACACCGCCGATCATCCGCTGGCAAAGCAGTACAGTGCGATCCGCGCCTACTGGGACCAGACCTTACGACCACGCCTGGAGAACCACCCGCAAGGCACGCCGGTCGGCGCAGACATGCTTGCTGCCACCGAACGCTACGTGGATTCCGTCAGCCAGTTGGTGACCATGCTCGAACGGCGTACCGAAGCGCGAATCAGCCTGCTGCATCTTATTCAACTGACCAGCCTCGCGTTCTCCGTACTGATTATTATTGCGTTGATTATTGACCTGAAAAATCGGGTTCTCCGGCCGCTGCGCAAACTGGTCAGCATTGCAACCGCTGTTGGCGAACAGGACTTTTCCCGCAAGGCAAACTTGCAGGGTAACGACGAACTGGCGCAGTTGGGCTGCGCGTTTGATAAGATGAACAGCGAGCTCACACTGACCTATTCCAACCTTGAAGAGCGCGGGCGCAGCAAGACCGAGGAACTCGAAAAGAGCCACGCCGCCCTTCAGTTGCTCCATACTGCCAGCCGCAACCTGTTTGCCAACCACGATCTTTGCAATGGCGCGGTTCCCATGTTGCAGGAGCTGGAGCAGCTTTTGGGCATAGGCCCGATTTTGCTTTACCTTCACGACAAAGAGTCAACGGAACCCGTGCAGGCGGTTACGACAGCCTCAACGGCAAGGCCCTTTTACTGCCGGGACCACCACTGCAATGCCTGCCTGGTCACTCCGGAAGTCTATGACGAGCTGCCCATAGACGAATACGACGGTCGCCGGTTGTTGTTACCGATAAGAACGCAGAGCTTGCTCCTTGGCACACTGGAAGTGTGGTACCCAGCCGAAAAAGGCCTTTCGGACATGACTCGCCGCCTACTGGAAACACTCAGCGATCAACTGGCAACCGCCATTTTTCTGGAGCGCCAAATTACCGAAGAACAGCAGCTTACGCTGGCCGAAGAGCGCACGGTCATCGCCCGGGAACTGCACGACTCCCTGGCGCAGTCCCTGTCTTATCTGAAAATGCAGGTCGCCCGTTTGCGCCGGCTCGACATTCAGGGCGACCAGAAAAACGCCCATGTTGCGATACTGGACGAGCTGAGTACGGGGCTGAACAGTGCCTATCGCCAACTCCGGGAGTTACTGGCCACGTTCCGCTTGAAGCTCGATACGCCGGACCTGGCCGCCGCGCTGCGCAAAACCGTCGAAGAGTTTTCAGGGCAACTGGGTAAACCCGTGGGGCTGCATTACAATCTGCCACCCCAGGCACTGTCCCCCAACGAAGAGATTCACACGCTGCAGATTGTGCGAGAGGGCCTTGCCAACGCCGTCAAACATGCCGATGCCACAGAAATTTCCGTGGATGTGTTGTTTGAATCTCCCCAGGTAACGGCAAAAATACGAGATAATGGCAAGGGCTTACCGAAGGGCGATCAGCCGGTCAATCATTACGGCCTGATTATCATGCGGGATCGCGCCCGCACGCTGGGCGGTCAGGTTGCCGTGCAAAATCGCGATGAAGGCGGTGTTGAAGTTATCCTGACGTTCGTCCCAAAAAGCCGACACCTGATTCCATCAGAAATGTCGAGTACCTGATCACGACAAAAGCGGCAACCCTGCCGTGCCGCTACGCAACCGAGAGAGGGATCGAGGCATTATGTCTGAAATATCGTCTGAAACCGTGTCGAATAAAACAGTGTCGGATGAACCCGCTAGCATAGTGTTGATTGATGACCACCCGTTGCTGCGTCAAGGTATCAAGCAACTCGTAGAGATGGAGGATGACATTGCGGTGGTAGGCGAAGCCAGCAACGCCACTGACGGCATCCGGCTGGCCATCGAGCTTGAGCCTGACCTGATTCTGATGGACCTCAACATGCCGGAAATGAACGGCATTGAGGCACTGAAAAAACTGCGCGAACTGAACGTAAGCTCACGAATCATCATGTTCACCGTGTCTGATCAGGAAGACGACGTTGTTGCGGCCCTGCGCGCTGGCGCCGACGGCTATCTGCTGAAAGACATGGAGCCGGAGGACATGATCACCCAACTGCACCAGGCTGCAGTGGGTAAAATGGTGATCAGCAACCGGCTAACCACGCTGCTTGCAGAGGCCTTGCGTTCCAACAAGCCGCAACAGACGTCCCGACCGGATTTCGACAGCCTGACACCGCGGGAGAAAGACATCCTGCGGCTGATTGCAGAGGGCCTTTCCAACAAGATGATCGGTCGCAAGCTGGACATCAGTGACGGCACGGTAAAAGTACACGTAAAACATCTGCTGAAAAAGCTCGGCCTGCGCTCGCGAGTGGAGGTCGCCGTATGGGCGGTGGAAGGCGGCCTGCATAAGGCCTGAGGCGGTCCAGTCGGAATTGGCAAATCAGTTGACCAATCACCCAGCGTCGCAAACGGTCGTCCCGGCTCAGGTTTAGGCCTTTGGTAATCGCCAGCTCGCCGGCGTCTATGGACGCCTCCCAAGCAGGCAGATCGTGGTTGTTCTGAAAGTAGGCGTCGTCAGTCTGGCCGATGGCAGACACCCCCAGCGACACCAGATCGCAATCCGAGTGGGTGGTGTAGCCTTGGAAGTTCCGGTGCAGGCGGCCGGCGCGCTGCGCCACGGCAAGGCTGTCATCCGGTTTGGCAAGTGCGCATAGCTGAATACCGACAGCCTGTCTGGCAACATTTCAATCACCGCTTTGCAGGTTGAACAGCTCGGCGTAGCCTTCCATCAGTTCCTGCATCACAGCCTTGGGCAGCCAGGTGGGCGTACCGCCGCCCCGGTGCAACTATTTTACCGGGCGTTCGGCGCCAAAGAATTTTGACTGCAAGGCCGCTTCCTTCAGCAGCCGCTCAACATAGGGCATCGCATTGTCGCGCTTCTTGGTAATCACCTTGCTGCGCGCTGAGGTCATAACGTTTGATCAGCGCATCATCCCAGATGAATTCCGGAAGGGTGGATTCGGCAGTCTGCGGTGCGGGATTGGAAACCATAGTAAAAACTCTGAGCGTGTAATGTGATGCGGGCCATCTTCGCGGATATCCACATTTTATCAGCCCGGTGCCTGAACCACCCTTGTGCACAAGGCGTATCCTCACTATCTGCTTTGGGTAAATGCCTGCATGACCCCAGGGGCACAATCCGCCACACACCGGAGCTCACCGTTCATGGCAAATCTGATACTGATTCTTGGTGATCAGCTGACAACCGACATCAGCGCGCTTGAGGGAGCTGATGTCGGGCGCGACAGAATCGTTATGGCGGAGGTTCATGAGGAGGCCAGCTACACCAACCACCACAAGAAAAAGCTGATTTTGCTGTTCAGCGCCATGCGCCACTTTGCCCGGCAGTTGGAAAAAGACGGCTGGCAAGTTCACTACCAGCGCTACCACCCGGACAACGCCCAACAAAGCCTCGAAGGCGTTGTATCAAGCGTGATGGCAGACGTTCGCCCGGATCGAATCGTTACAACAGAATGTGGAGAATGGCGCCTCCACGATCAGATCAGCCAGTGGCGACAGCGCCTGGACGTTCCTGTAGACATTCGCACCGACACCCGCTTTATTGCCAGCAAGCAGGAATTTTCCGATTGGGCGGAGGGACGCAAGCAGTTGCGCATGGAGTACTTTTATCGGGAAATGCGCCGCAAGACCGGCCTGATGATGACACCCGATGGCAAACCTGAAGGTGGCAACTGGAATTTCGACGGGGACAACCGGGAAAAATGGGCCGGCAAACCGCCGGCTCCCGCGCCGTTCAGAATAGAGCCGGATGCCATAACCCGCGAGGTTATTGAGCTGATTGAACAACACTTCGCTGACCATTTCGGCACCTCCGACGATTTTCACTTCGCGGTGACGCCGGCGGATGCGCAAGAAGCGCTGGATTATTTTATCGAGTTCGCCCTGCCTTGTTTTGGCGATTATCAGGACGCCATGTCCGACAACGAAGACTGGCTGTTCCACTCCATTCTTTCGCCCTACATTAACTGCGGCCTTCTGGACCCCCTCGCCGTATGTGAAGCGGCTGCCAGAGCCTGGTACGCCGGGCAGGCGCCGATTAATGCGGTAGAAGGTTTTATTCGCCAGATCGTTGGCTGGCGGGAGTTCGTGCGGGGCATCTATTGGTTACACATGCCGGGCTACGCCAAGGAAAACCGTCTTGGCAATACCCGCACCCTGCCCTGGTTCTACTGGACCGGCGATACCAAAATGCGCTGTATGCACAAAGCGATCGATGCCACCCGGCGCAACGCCTACGCCCATCACATTCAGAGGCTGATGGTTACGGGTAACTTTGCTTTGCTCACAGGCGTAAAACCGGAAGAAATCTGCGATTGGTATCTTGCGGTCTATGCCGACGCCTACGACTGGGTAGAGCTGCCCAACGTGCTGGGCATGGTGATGCACGCCGATGGCGGCTACCTGGGCTCAAAGCCTTACGCCGCCAGCGGCAAATACATACACCGCATGTCTGACCACTGCGCCAACTGCCACTACAACGTTAACAAAAGCACAGAGCCAGATGCCTGCCCGTTCAACTCACTTTACTGGCACTTCATTGATCGGCACCGGGCTGACTTCGAGCGCAACCCGCGCATGGGCATGATGTACCGGAACTGGGAAAAGCAGAAGCCCGAAAGGCGCGAAGCTCTGCTCGCCAGGGCCAACGATGTTTTGGCGCAGCTGGAACACCTTTGACATGACGGCTGTGTGTACGCATCAAAACCGGAGGAAAAAAACCATTTCAACTGCTAGTCTCGTATATCGTTATACTCCGAATCTCGCTGACGAATGGAATGAACGGTCACCATGGGATACCGACCACTTGTGCTTGGCGCGCTAGCGTCGTTTATGTTCCAAGTCTGTCAGGCACAGCCCTCCGACCTGGACCTCGTAACCTTTGAAGCCCCGCCCTATCAGACCACTATGCTCAACGGGCGTGAAAAGGCACGCATAGAGGGTGAGACGGTTGAAACCGTCACCTGTGCAGCAAAGCAGGCTGGACGGCCAGTGCACGTCACCCCTGCACCCCAGAAAAGAGCGATGTACTCGCTCGAACAGAACAGCGTAGACGGCTATTTTGCAGTGGGCCCCTCCGCAGAGCTGGATGCCATCGCCACCCGCAGCGATCCCGTGGCCCTGGAGCAGTGGTATTTCTTCATGCTTGACCCGCAGATCAGGCCAGACCAGGCCAGAATAGGGGCCGTTGACGGCAGTAACGAAGAAGCCTGGCTCGAAGCAAACGGCTACGACATCTACCTGCGTGTTACCTCACCCGGCCAATTGGCTGCACTGCTTGAGCGCGGACGAATTGATATGGCGTTGATGGACAAGCGAGTGATGGACGGATTAAATACCACAAACAAAACCAACACAGACCGCCTGCATTCGCTTTTCCTTCGCTACGCCCCGCTGTACTTGTATATGAGTAAAACCTTTCAGGAAAACCATCCCGAATTCCTGCCCGCATTCAATCACGCTCTCCCGGCTTGCACGAAAAAAACGTTGACACTTAACACCTGGGAACGGAGCCATATTGAAGCGCTGACTAACCGATTATTAGCGGAACTGACGCTGCGGCTAGACCTGCAACGCGCTTTGAACGCAGGGCCGCAGCCAAAAACTCTCGCCGAGGTGCTGGCAATCGACAGCAAGTGGCAGGCCTCAGCACCCATGACAGCGCCGCCGTTGGCGGCGCATATCCTGTCACTCCCCGCATCACACATCCTGAAAACCTGGCAGCAATCCCATCAAGGCCTGGTCACCGAAGTTCTGCTGATCAATAAAATGGGAACAATCGCCGCCATGAGCCAGCTCACCTCGGATTTCTGGCAGGGTGACGAGCCAAAGTTTCTGAACGTTATTGGCAGCGAACCGTCGGACGACCCACAGCTGCGGAAAACATTGTTTATTTCGCCCATTCGTTACGATCAATCAACCGCACGGTTCCAGGTGATCGTCAGCGTGCCGGTTTTTCCCGACGACGGCGACGCAGCCATCGGAGTGATTGCAGTGGGGCTGGATATTGAGAAGGCCATAGACCTTTAGGGCGGGCCCACCTCACAGGCAAGCACAAGCGCCCAGAATTCCGAGAAATCATTCACCACCACATCGGGTTTGTCCGGATGCTTGTGGGTGGCCGGAAATATCTGGTTCAACCATGGCTGATCCCACTGCGCACCGTTAAAAAACACTGAGGTCATGCCAGCCCTTTTAGCCGCAATCACATCGGTGGTGCTGTCACCCACGTACCAGACGCTGGGGTCAGGCGGGTAGTCGAGTTTCTGCACCGCCAGCAAAAGCTGATCCGGGTGGGGTTTACGCAGTGGTGTGTCGTCGCCACAAACATCTACATCAAACAGGTCCACCCAGCCGGTGCTTTCAACTGCGGCCAGCTCATGTTCGAAAAACTCCCGGTCGCGGTTGGTAATCACGCCTACCTGAATGTTCAGGCGTCGCAAACCTTCCAGCACCGCGCGAACGTTTGCTTCAAACGCTTTTACTGTGCCGTAGTGATTACGGTAGTGGTGATTGAACGCCTTGTGCGCAACCTGCTTTGCTTCCTGATCCTCACCGAACAGCACTTCAAAAATATCCGTGCGCGAGATCTTCCGATCGGCCTTCACCTTGGGATGAAGTTGGGCAAACTCGCGCACGTAGGCCACCAGTTTTGCGTCTTCCGGCGTTTTGCTGTCTTCCGGCGCGACCATTCGCGGCATCAGCCCGAGTTTGTGGAAGTCCGGGAACATGTCATCCGCCGCGTGATACATGGCATCGAGCGTATCCACAAGCGTTGCGTGCCAGTCGAACAGCACCACGTGCGGGCGTATAAGCCTGACCACAGCCGGGTGCCAATCAGGCTCTATTCTGGGCTCCGGTCGATCAGGCGCAGGGAAAGGGCGTGGGCGAGCTTCTGCCGGAGCGCATCGGAAAGCCTCTGGCTCATGGCGCTCTATCAACGCCAGAAGATCCATCAGCTCTTCAAAACTGTCCAGCACGGCCAGAGGCGCATCACGGTGGGAAAACCAGCTGCGTATGCGCTCCGCCTCCCATTGGGCACCGTTGTAAAAAATACCGGAAACCCCGGCGCGGCTCGCGGTGAGCATGTCTACGTAACTGTCACCGATATACCAGGCGTGGGCATCCGCCGGCAGGCCAAGCTTCTTCAGAACGCCGCTGATGACCTGCGGATCCGGCTTGTATTCCGTGACGTCGTCGGCGCACACGGTGGCGTCAAAAAGATGCTGCCAGCGTCCCTCATCAACGATTTTCAGTTCCTTCTCGAGAAACTCACGGTTTCTGTTCGTTGCGACCGCCAGGCGGATGCCCATTGCTCGTAGTGCACAGAGGTACTCGTAGGCCCCTGGCTGGAAGGGCCTCACTTGTCCAAAATACCGCCGATAAGCCTGGTTGTAAGCTTGATGAGCAATCAGCCTGGCCTCTTTGTTGTCACCAAAAATCGCGTTGAAAATGTCGGTTCGCGATACCCGCCGCTCCGCAAGAATGCGCGGGTGCAAACGCCGAAAAATGCGAATGTAGCGAACCAGCCTTGCGTCATCCGCATTGCGGCACTGGTGTTCCAACAGCAGGTGCTCCACTAGCCCGAGCTCTTCAAACTGTGGCAGCGTATCTTCCATGGCGCTGAACATGGCGTCGTGGGTGTCTACCAAGGTTCCGTGCCAATCAAAAATCAGCACAGAAGGCGCAGGCAAGCGGTCACTCACACGGTCCATAAACAGTCCTTTGGCGTTTCATCTACGTAAAAGCGGTATCAATCAGTTAAAACCATATTGGCCCAATGCACAAAAAACCGCACCTTCCCGAGAAAACATGCCCAGTTTGCCAGCGCCCTTTCGCCTGGCGTAAAAAGTGGGCGAAAGACTGGGAGAGTGTTCGCTACTGCAGCGAACACTGTCGGCGCAACCGGAGTACTGCCCCATGAGAGCAACGTTTTGAGTACCGTGGTCTGGTTCAAACGCGACCTTCGAGTGCGGGATCATGGCCCGCTGCACTATGCTGCGGAACTGGGTGAATCCGTTATTCCGCTGTACGTTATCGAGCCGGAATACTGGCAGTTGCCCGACACGTCCCAACGCCAGTGGCTGTTCATCGAAGAGTCTCTGGTGGAGCTGAATCGGGAGTTGAAAAAGCGCGGCAGCCGGCTGCTGATCTGGCACGGCAAGGTTACCGATGCGCTTGGGGCTTTGCGCGAACACTTCAACGTAAAGCGGGTAGCCTGTCATCAGGAAACCGGAGGCCAGTGGACCTATGAGCGTGACCTCGCCACGATCGACTGGTGTCAGGAGCACGGTGTTAAATTCCTCGAATGGCAGCAGTTTGGTGTGGTCCGGCGGCTGAAAGACCGTGATCTGTGGGACCACGCCTGGAACCAAATTATCAAAACCGATCAGCTTCGGGCTCCCGCAGTTGTGCCGTCTCTGGAGGGCTTTGCGGCGTTTCAGCCAGCTCAGGCAAGTAGCGGTGCGCCCAATGCCCGCGACGCTCGCCCCTGCCCTGATCGTCAAATCGGCGGCAGCCAACAAGGTGAAAAGCTACTGGCTTCGTTTCTGGAACGGCGCTGCGTGGGTTATCAGTACAACATTTCAAGCCCGAATACCGCGCCTCGAGCCTGCTCGCGCCTAAGCCCGCACATTGCTTACGGCACCCTGAGCCTGCGCGAAATATATCAGCAGGCGAAAGCCACGGGGCAGCACGGCAGCAGCCTGCCCCGCAAACAGAAAAGCCTCACCAGCTTTCGCTCCCGCCTGCACTGGCACTGCCACTTCATTCAAAAGCTTGAGGACGAGCCAGAGATGGAATTCCGCGCCATGCACCGGGAACTGGAAAACCTGAAATCGGGCACGGACAACACCGAAAGGCTGCAACGCTGGCAGGAGGGCCAAACCGGCTGGCCTCTGGTAGACGCCTGCATGCGCGCGCTGCACCACACCGGCTGGATCAACTTTCGCATGCGCGCCATGCTCATGGCGGTCGCCAGTTACCAACTGTGGCAACACTGGCGCGATCCGGCCTTGCATCTGGCAAAACTGTTTACCGATTTTGAACCGGGCATTCATTACCCCCAGGTTCAGATGCAGTCGGGCCTGACCGGTATAAACGCCCTGCGAATCTACAATCCGGAACTGCAGAGCCGCAAACTGGACCCTGAAGGGGAGTTTATCCGCCGTTGGATTCCCGAACTGGCTGGCCTGCCGGCAGACTGGATTCACACCCCCTGGCTGATGACCCGCGCCCAGCAAGAGCGATTTGGCGGCAACACCTACATCTCACCGGTTTGTGATCATGAGCAGGCGGCCCGCGTCGCGCGCAAGGCCATGGGTGATTTTCGCCAAGCACACGTCAGCCGTAACGAAACCAGCCGCGTGCTGGACAAACACGGCAGCCGCAAAGGCCCGATTCAAAAGCGCCCGCGCTCAGGCGCCGGCAAAAAGAACGCGAATGACAACCAGCTTTCTCTATTCGACAATTAGGCTGGTTGCCAGATTTGGCTGCCAGGTTTTATCGGAATTAATGCGGCTTGACCTTGTAGTTACTACAGGGCTTTTACTGCCCAACATTCATTTCACCCGTTCAGGGCACGTTTATGCACAACCATAGCCACGGTCACAACCACGCGGACCACTTCGATACGCACAACCGTGCGTTTGCCATTGCGGTTTTTCTAAACCTGGCATTCGTGCTTATCGAGGCCTTTTACGGCGTGCTGGCAGGCTCTCTGGCACTGCTGGCAGATGCCGGGCACAACCTTAGTGATGTTCTGGGGTTGGTTATGGCCTGGGCCGCAAGCTGGTTAGCGGGCCGCAAGACAACAGACCGTAATACCTACGGCCTCAAGAAAACCACCATTCTGGCGGCGCTGTTCAATGCCTTGTTTCTGATTGCCGCCGTGGGCGGTATCGCCTGGGAAGCCATTCGCCGGTTCAACGACCCTGCCAGCGTGGCGGGGTTAACGGTGATTGTTGTGGCAGGCATAGGCGTGCTGATCAACGGCGCTACCATGCTTCTGTTCATTAAAGGCCAGGAAGGCGATCTGAACATTCGCGGGGCGTTCATGCACATGGCGTCTGATACGCTGGTCTCCGTGGGCGTAGTGATTGCAGGCGCCGTCATCATGGTTACAGGTGTGCGCTGGATTGATCCGTTGGTCAGCCTTTTGATCGCCGTGGTGATTTTTATCGGCACCTGGCGACTGCTGAAAGACTCCGTCAGCCTTGCCGTAGACGCGGTACCCAAGGGTATAAACCCGACGGACGTTTATGAATACCTGCAATCATTGCCCGGCGTGGAGTCGGCGCATCACCTGCATATCTGGGCGCTCAGCACCACGGAAAATGCGCTAACTGTGCACCTGATAAAACCGGAATCAGGTGACGATGACCGAGTGATCGAACAGGCTACCCAAATGCTGAATCACGATTTCAACATCCAGCATGTGACCATTCAGTGGGAGCGGGCCGCGAGCGGCTGCCCGAATACCTCCGGATGTTAGCGCTCACAAAAACGACCGTGTATCTGTACGGAACCAAAACGATGCCATCCCAACACGATAATAACCAGGAAGAGCACATACGATGAAAATCGGCGAAATATCCAAAAGCTCTCTGGTGCCCGTGGAGACTATCCGTTACTACGAAAAAATCGGTTTGTTACCCAAGCCTGATCGCGACGCCAGCGGCTACCGGGCCTATCGAAACGTCCACCTTGATCGTCTGTTATTCATCAAACGCTGTCGCAATCTCGACATGGCTCAGGATGAGATTCGGGAACTGCTTCGGCTTTCCGAAAATCCCGAAGCTGACTGCCAAGAAGTCGATGCCCTTCTGGCCCGCCACCTGAACCACGTACGCGACCGGTTAACAGAACTCGCAAATCTGGAAAAAAACCTGCAGCAACTGCAAAAAGCCTGCTCGGATGCCGGCACCGTTCAGGACTGCGGTATTCTGGGCGGGCTCAGCTCCGAGTTGGACGATCTACACAACACGCGCAGCGACCACGGCAATCACGTGCCGGGAACCCACGGGCCAGGCAAAAGTTGAGATTGCGTTAAAGGCGCTTGTTTAACGTTGACACTGTAGTTACTACAGGGCTCTAAATACGAGCTCGTCTATGAAGGAGGATTTATGGCTTGCAGTTGCTCTGGCCCCGAACCACGTTCCCCGGCTCCGGGTTTTCGTCGCGCACTCTGGATTGCCCTGTGGGTGAACCTGGCCATGTTTTTTGTGGAGGGTGTTGCCAGCCTGCAGTCCGGCTCGGTTTCCTTGATGGCAGACGCCATCGACTTCTTTGGCGATAGCGCCAACTACATTCTGTCACTTTCGGTTCTGTCACTGGGCATGCTCTGGCGCGGCCGCGCGGCCATGGCGAAAGGCATTACCATGGCCGTCTTCGGCACCGTTGTCTGGGCACGCGCTTTGTGGGTAATGGAGCAAGGCATCACGCCCGAACCTTTTACTATGGGAACGATTGGCCTGCTGGCTCTGGTCGCTAATCTGGGCGTTGTGTTTGTGCTATTCACGTTTCGGGACGGTGACTCTGATATGCGCTCGGTATGGCTGTGCAGCCGGAACGACGCCATCAGCAATCTCGCCGTAATTGCAGCCGCTCTGGGCGTTTTCGGAACCGGTAGCGCCTGGCCGGATCTGATCGTCGCCGCTATTATGGGCACTCTGGCAATAACGGCGGGCGTCAGCGTGATGCGGCACGCCCGGAAAGACATTGATGAGGCAAAACAGGTATCAGTCGCCGGCGCCAGCCCGGAAATCCGATAACTCATACGGGCATTCGTCGTCGGCATCGTAAGATTGAGAAACGTGCTAGAAAGCCCATGAAACCATCACCGGAATAAACACCAGTGCAAAGAGCGTACTCAGCATTACCGTGCCTGCGGCCTGCCGGGGAGAGGTATCCAGCAAGGTCGCAATAACCACGGTATTGGCTGCGATGGGCGTAATTGAAATCAGGAAGATCGCCTTGTGTACCGCCGGCTCATAAACCCCCAGAACCTGAGAGTCCAGCCACCAAAAGGCGGTTGCAAGCAATGGCCAGGCTACGAACTTGCCGAAGAATGCCAGCGCGGTAAACCGCAGGTTGCCGACCAGCCCACGGAAGCTGCTAATACTCATGCCAATAATCATCATGCCCAGGATGCTGTAGGCACCGCGCAGATTGTCAAAAAGCGGCATAAACACATCTGGAATGCCGATGCCTGAAAGATTGAGCGCTACTGCCGCCAGAAATGCGTAAACCGAAGGTAACTTTGCAACCCGCCACAGAGATTCTTTCAGATCATGCCGGCCGCGAGCTGCCAGATAGTACCCCACCGAGCTTTCAAACAGGGTGACACCCAGCATGCACACAATATAAAGCGCCAAGCCTTCCTCACCGAACAGCAGCAGTGCTACCGGCACCCCGAAATAGCCCGTGTTGCCCGACCCCACACACAGCGGCATGATGCTGGCGCTGCCATCTGTGAGCACCCGCCGCGCCAGTCTCAACTGAACAATTGCCAGCACCGATGCAAACCCGAACACCAGAAACGGCAGGAAGATTACCTCGGGTGAAAGCGGCGCTGCCATCACCCCGGAGAACACCACTGAGGGCGTCACAATGTAGAGCATGATGCCTGCAATGTGCCGTCCACTCGCGTCCAGATAGCGTCCCGCCACCCAGCCGAGAGCGACCGTCACGTAGAGCGGAATCAGTTTGATAAACAACGCCAGCGCTGCGGCCATGGTGGCTCCGGGCATTCGGATTCAGAAAAGCAAGTCGGGGAGTCTACCACCTACCCCCCCAGAGGTAACTCCACGCGCCAACGAGACCACCCCAAAGTACAAAGTCTGTGTGCAACTCGATTACCCAGTAAAACACATATACTGTATATTGGTTAACTCAGCCGGTATTTCTGTTACGCTAATCCATACATTATTTTTGCAGCATCGACACCATGACCCGCATCGTAAGACCCAACGTGTCTTCCTCTCCCTGCATGCTGGGAGAAGCCAACCCGGACATTATCCAATACGAAACAGCGCCGCAATCAGTGGCCTTGCTCAACGGACTGAGCCGCGTATTCGGCATAAGGCTGACCGAAAAGCCAGACACGCCCGATACGAAATTTTTAACCGATTTGACGCATCTTTTTCGCCAGAAAAGAGTCGAAGCCGATGCCCCGATGGAAAAGCACGACACCCCCTGGGCCAACGTTTACCTGATTCAGTACGGCATCATGCGTTTGTTCCGTGAGTCGCCCGGCGGCAAGGTTGCCGTGCATCACTTTTTTACCGAAGGCGATATGGTCTGGCCGGTGTTTGGCCGCAGCCGCACAGTGCGCAACACGCTTTGCCTGACGGCCGTTACGCCCGCCACCGTTTGGGTTGCGGATTTTGCCGCTTTCCGCCTTGCTATTCAGTCTCACAGCGAAGGGCTCTGGCCACGATTTGCAATGGCCCTGACCGAAGAGCTGGCAGAACTGGCCAGCATGCGAGAATTCCGCAAACACACCCTGTCTGCAAAAGAACGTTATCAACTGCTGCTTGAAGAGTACCCGGAGCTTGTAAGACGAGTGCCGGACAACCAGCTAGCCTCTTGGCTGGGCGTAGTACCTGCGACCTTCTCCCGACTTAAAACCGGTGCCCTAAAGGATTGACTAACTGTCGAGCGGCTCTCAAAACGCCCAGACCATAGCCATCAGCACGCCCCAGGCGAGCAGAGACGCCGCCATAACCGTGTAAGTGACCGACATGGCGAGCACATCGTCGGGGCTGCGATGGCACAGTGATCTCAGGCCCTGATACACAAGGGTGCAAGAGAGCGCCATAGCGGCCAGAACCGCAATTAAACTGACTACAACGGCCGGCACGAGCAACGCCAGTGAAGATATCCAAAGTGGCAAAGGTGCAATCGCTGCCAGCAAGTAGGCGTTGTTATAGCTGATCTCCAGCTTATGGCTTTCGACCACCGCGTGAATCAACCACCCCATTACAAAAAACGTCAGCAGTTCCGCGAGGAAGAGAATGGTGGTGATGAAACGCCATTCCTTGCCTGCGAAGCCGGTAATGAAGTCATCGCCGTAATGGGTTCCGGCGTAATAAAGCAAAACCGGGGGCAGGAGCGACATGGGCACCACAACAAACCACGCAAGCACGGGTATGGATAGACCCCTGCGTTGCAGTTCGCCCCAGCCTCCATTGCTGGAAAACGGAAGTTTAAACAAACTTGAAACGTTCATGGTGAATCTCCTTGTTCTCTGACGAAGGCGTTTGCCTCTGGAGGCAGCGTCTGTTCTGTTATAATAACTCCTAATTACTCTTTTAGGCACACCTCGCCAAGCCGTCAACCAATCAGGATGATTTTGGACAGCTCCGGCGGGAGTGAAAGTGGTGCCAATCGCCGGAAATGAATGGCTACCTCTCCTGCGCCGGCTGCGGGAATGATTACCTCTTTAGTGATATCCCAACCGTATCTTATTGAAAAACATGAGCTAAAAAGCCCAAAACTCCGTTCGAACAAGACGTAATCAATACGCCTGCGCCTGCACAACCTCTATCTTGATAAATATCATGAATGAACACGTGCTCCACTTTGCACAATGACCTCAATAGGCCCAAAGGCCGCGCCCGATGCGGATCAAGGCACGCTAATGGAGGGAGCATTGTTATGGCGAAAACCAACGCCGATATCGAGCACTGGGATGTCGAAAGCGATGAATTCTGGGAGCAGGAAGGCAAGCATATTGCCTCCCGAAACCTGTGGATATCCATCCCCAGCCTGCTTTTGGGTTTTGCGGTATGGCTGATGTGGGGAATGATCACCACTCAGATGCAGAACCTGGGCTTCGCCTTCAGCATAGAGCAGCTTTTCTCGCTTTCAGCGATCGCCGGCCTGTCTGGTGCCACCTTGCGCATTCCTGCCTCGTTCATGATCAAGATTGCCGGGGGCCGCAATACTGTCTTCCTCACCACAGCCTTGTTGATGATTCCGGCGGCCGGCACCGGCATTGCCCTGATGAACCCCAATACGCCGTTCATTGTTTTCCAGGCGCTGGCGCTGCTCTCCGGTATTGGGGGCGGGAACTTCGCCTGCTCCATGAGCAACATCAGTTCATTCTATCCAAAGAGCAAACAGGGCTACGGCCTGGGGATGAACGCTGGTCTTGGTAATTTCGGCGTCACCACCATGCAGATTCTGATTCCGCTGGTGATGACCATGGGCGTTTTCGGCTTTCTGGCGGGCGACTCAATGCAATTGCAGAGCCCCAGCGGCACGCTGATCGGCCGTATTGAAGCAGGCACGGAAACCTGGATTCAGAACGCAGGCTTTATCTGGCTGGTGTTCCTGATCCCGCTGGCATTCGCGGGATGGTTCGGCGTGAACAACCTGAAAGTTGTTACCCCGAATCCGGGCACCCCTGCGTCGGCTTTCAGCAAGATACTCGGGCTTTACGGGGTTGGCATCTTTACGTCAGTAGTCGGGATCTGGGCTCTGAGCATTATGAACATGTGGCTCGCCCTGCCGCTGACCATTGTGCTCACGGTGGTTCTGCTACGCCTGATTCCGGGTGATATCAAACCCAACATCAAAAACCAGTTCACCATTTTCAGCAACAAGCACACCTGGTCCATGACCGTGCTTTACATCCTGACCTTCGGCTCATTCATTGGTTTTTCTGCCGCCTTGCCGCTGTCTATCAGCGTTATTTTCGGCAACATGATGGACGTTGCAGCCGACGGCACCGTTACCCGCGTTGTTAATCCGAACGCGCCCAGCGCTCTGACCTGGGCGTGGATGGGGCCATTCGTGGGAGCCCTGATTCGCCCAATCGGCGGCTGGATCTCTGACAAGATGGGCGGCTCTATTGTTACCCAGATCATTTCCGTGGTGATGGTGATTGCCTCCGTGGCAACCGGCTACGTCATGATGCTGGCCTACAACGCCACCGATCCGAACAGCTACTTCGCACTGTTCCTGATTCTGTTCATCCTCATGTTTGCCGCCAGCGGCATCGGCAATGGTTCCACCTTTCGCAGCATTGGCTATATTTTTGATCCACAGCAAAAGGGCCCGGTACTGGGCTGGACCAGCGCCATTGCCGCCTACGGTGCTTTCATTGCCCCCAAACTGCTGGGCCAGCAGATTCAGGCTGGCACCCCGGAATTGGCCATGTATGGCTTCGCCGTGTTTTACGCCCTGTGCCTGGTGGTGAACTGGTGGTTCTATTTGCGCAAAAACGCTTATATCAAGAACCCGTAATAACGCACGTCACGAACGCACGTTGTTCCTGTAAACGTGCCTATAAACGCAAACAGAGAACACTATCATGAGCACGCCAGCCAGATCGCAGCAACATCGTGCACTGGGCCTGTCCACATTGGCCTTTACAACATGTTTCGCTGTGTGGACAATTTTCTCCATCATTGGCATCCGCATTGCTGAAGACCTTGGGCTTTCGGATACCCAGCTTGGCCTGCTTATGGCCACACCCATTCTGACCGGCTCTATCAGCCGATTGTTCCTGGGCATCTGGACGGACCGGTACGGCGGGCGTTGGGTGTTCGGCATACTGATGCTGATCACCGCTGCCTGCGTTTATTTGCTCACCTATGCCACAACCTATCTGATGCTACTGGTTGGCGCTCTTGGTTCAGAGTCTCATTACTTGTATTTAATTGTATTTAATTGATGAGACCTGCTGTGATTCGCCGCCACACTGTCTATGAGTAAAATAATGCTGAATCTACCAGAATGGATCTTGGCCAATATGGAGGCTGTTCTTCAAGAATGGGAGGATAACGCCAAAGATCTTTTGCCCGATAAATCCGCCTCGAAAGTAGAGCGTCGCGATCACGCCAAAGCCATGCTGGTCACAATCGTTCGTGAAATAGAGCGACCCCGAGCTGAGCAGCAACGCGATGGTCAGGCAGCAACTGCGACGAATCCTTCTGAAACCAGCAAATCCGCGCGCGAGCACGGGCAGGAGCGCCGGAAGCTGGGCCTGGATATTGTCGACTTGGCGAGCGAGTTCTTTGCCCTGCGACGCAGCGTGGTTGAACTATGGACCAAGGGTGCTCAAGAGTTAACCCTTCCAGGTCTGAACGAACTGGTGTTGTTTGACCAGGCCATTGACCAGGCGCTTCTTGGGTCGATTGAGAGCTTCACCAAAGAAAAGGAAAAGCAGGAGCGGAGCTTCGTTTCCATGCTGTCCGAGTCTCCCGACCCCACCTATCTGGTCGACGTCAGCGGCCGTATCGTGTTCGCAAACATCGCTACCTCCGTTCTACTGGGTAAGCCTGTGGAGCAACTGCCGGGCGTTGCCCTGGCTGACTTGTGGCCAGAGGCGCATCACGATCTGCATAGTCAATTCGAGACCGTCATAGAAATGAAGAAAACCCTTCGCGGGGAAGTCACGGCTGGGACAGGGTCAGAAAAACACTGGTACGAATATATCTATTCACCGGTATTGGATGCGCGCGGTTCGGTTGAGGCCGTCGCCGGAGTGGCGCGGGATATTACCAAGCGACGCAACGCTGAGCTTGAGGTCTGGCACCATGCCAACTATGACCTTCTCACCGACCTGCCCAACAGACGACTGTTCCGCGACAGACTTGATCAGCAAACCCGGCACTCTGAGCGCACCGGCGCGCCTTTCACATTGCTCTTCATAGATCTGGACAATTTCAAGGAGGTCAATGATGTAATGGGGCATGAGGCGGGCGACCAGCTTTTGAAACAGGCTGCCAAACGCATTCTTGGCAGTGTGCGTGATGAAGACACAGTTGCCCGACTTAGTGGTGACGAGTTTACGGTTATCCTGCTGGATACAGCTGACCTCGGGCAGATAGAGCTGTTGGCTCAGGGGATCATCAATGAGTTGGCAAAACCTTATGATCTTGGCGGCGGCACTTCCCGGATCTCAGGCAGCATCGGTATCGCGCGGTACCCTCAGGACGGAGATAGACCCGATCAACTCCTTCTGCACGCTGATCAGGCTATGTATCGCGCAAAGAAAAATGGGCGGAATCAGGTTCACAGCTTCACCCAGACTCCGCCTCACCATCAAAAGCCGGATCTACCCCAATCTGTTACCAGCGCCTGAAAAGAAAAGAATCTCAAAGAGCCCTTTTTATTAATACTGGTCGAGGGCTCGGAGTTTTTTCTTACGTTTCTTGAGCGAAACGGGGGCCGGGCCATTAGAATCCACGCACCCGATTTCACTTGGAGCAGCAAACATCATGTCCCCGGAAATGTCCCCGGTTGCCGGTTTCAACCAATTACGCCGAATTGAAACCAGCACGCTCTTTCAGGGCGTGGTTATTGGCATTATCATTCTGTCTGCTCTGACCATAGGCGCTAAAACCTATGAGCTGCCGCCTCTTGTCGAGCAATCCCTGAGCGTTATGGATACGGCCATCACACTGTTTTTCTTGGTCGAAATTCTGTTCCGCTTTGCCGCCAGCCCCGTGAAACGGCGCTTTTTTCTGGACGGCTGGAACCTCTTTGACACGCTCGTTGTTGTTGGCAGCCTTATCCCTCTGGACAATTCTGAAGCCGTTCTGCTTGGGCGACTTTTGCGGGTATTCCGGGTGCTGCGTCTGGTTTCCGTGGTGCCTGAACTGCGCTTTCTGATCAATTCTCTGCTCAAAGCCATTCCGCGAATGGGCTATATCGCGCTTCTGATGTTTATCATTTTTTATATTTACGCCGCGATGGGGTCCATGTTCTTTGCCAGCGTTGACGAAAAGCTATGGGGCGATGTCGCCATTTCCATGCTCACACTTTTCCGAGTGGCTACGTTTGAAGACTGGACAGACGTGATGTACGCAACCATGGACCAGTACCCGTTGAGCTGGATCTACTACCTGACCTTTATTTTCCTCACCGCGTTTGTTTTTCTCAACATGATGATTGGCGCGATTCTGGATGTAATGAGCGAAGAGCAGAATGCCAAACAGGCCCAGCAAGCTCACGATGAGCGTGATGAGATTACCCGTCAGCTGCGGGATGTGCAGAGCCAATTGCAAGAGCTGAACCGGCAGCTGAAGCGTCGGGATTTACCGGACTGAGTCAGAACATAACGAGCTTGGTCATTGCCAGATGGAAGATAAACGAGACCTGAAACAGGGCCAGAACAGCCGCAATTATGCGAACGGGGCGCGCTACGGTGAGTTTCAAAGCGAACAGCCCGGCTGCGATATAGCCCAACAACCGCAATATTTTAGCCATCAGCCAACCTTGATCAAGCGGGTTCCAGCCTCCCACAAACAGGGGGCTGATGGCAGCGATCAGCAAGTCACACATCATCGCCAGCTCACAACCACCGCCTAGAGCCAAGCCGGCCACTGCAGCAATCACTGGCTTTTGGCACCTGGCCACTGATTCCCAATTGCTGAAATAAAACGCTCCATAGGCCCGCAAGAAGCTCAGTGCTTGCACCTCTGAAATATCGGCGCCAGCGGCAAACGCTTTGTCATTACCGGTGATCACGATGACACGAATGGCTTCGTCCGCTTCCAGTGTAGCGAGGGTCGCCGCTTCATACTTTTAAGGCAACATATTGCTATAAACCATAATTACCTCGACTAAAACACGGCTTATAATCCCTAAAAATCTCATTCTTAGAGCTTAATAGTAAAGGCAATTTATACCGATGTATTTTTTAAGGCAACATGTTGACATAATATTCTAGCAAGGCGTATCTTGAATGAGACGGAACAGCGGTCTGCCTCTTAAGGTCAGACATCCAACAACAAAAACCGGACACAACAGGTGAATCAGATGGATAAAGGCATCATTCTCAATCTGGAACGCCGCACAGCCATGATGGAAAGCGGCGCGTGGAACGACAAACTCATCACCGACTATCTGGATGAGGCGGTGACCAACACCCCGGACCTTGCAGCCATCGTCGGCTATCAGGTCACCAGCGATACCCGCACCGCACTTACCTATCGGGAACTGAATGACAAGGTCACCCGCATGGCTGCCGGCCTCGCAGGAATGGACATTGCAAAAGGTGACGTGGTGGCTTGCCAGTTACCCAACTGGTGGCAGACCACGGCTCTTCACTTGGCTTGCATTCGCATCGGCGCCATCCTTAATCCGATCATGCCTATTTTTCGCGAGCGGGAGCTAAGGTTCATGCTCAGCCACGGTGAAGCAAAGCTGCTGGTAATTCCAAAGGTGTTCCGTAACTTCGACTACGAGGCCATGGTCGATGGCATCCTGCCCGAACTGCCAAACCTGGAGACTCTGCTGGTGATCGGCGGTGAAGGAGATCGCAACTTTGAACACCGCTTGCTCAACACCGCGTGGGAAGAACAGCTCGATACCGGCGCCCTGTTCCGCGAGCGCCAGCTCAACGCTGATGACGTCATCCAGACCCTCTACACCTCCGGCACCACTGGCCAGCCCAAAGGCGTAATGCACACCTCCAACACGCTGCTTTCCAATGTGCGCCCATACGCCGACAGGTTGCATCTGACCGCAGCCGATAGCGTACTAATGGCTTCCCCTGTGGCTCATCAGACGGGCTTTCTTTACGGCATCATGATGCCGATTTATCTCGGCACTACAGTCGTTCTCCAGGACATATGGGATGCCGATTACGTGTGCAAGGTGATCGCCGCTGAGAAGCCCACCTTCACCATGGCGTCCACGCCATTTCTTGCGGACTTGGTGAAAACCGCTCCCAGACATGAAGGCGAACTGAATTCCCTTCGCATCTTCGTCTCCGCCGGGGCGCCAATACCCACTGCCGTGGCGGAACATGCGGGCCAGGCGCTGAACGCGAAAATCGTCTCCGCCTGGGGCATGACTGAAAACGGAGCGGTAACCATGACCTGCCCCGAAGACCCAATCGAGCGCGCCAGCCAATCCGACGGCAAGGCTCTGCCCTGGATGGAAGTCAAAATCACCGACTTCAATGACAACGATCTGCCTGCAGGAGAAGAGGGCAGCCTGATGGTTCGCGGTGCGAGCCTGTTTGTCGGCTATCTGAAATGCCCGGAACTCTACGGCGTGGATGAAGATGGCTGGTTCAACACCGGAGACCTCGCCCGCATGGATCGGGATGGCTATATACGCATCACCGGTCGCACCAAGGATGTCGTAATCCGCGGGGGCGAAAACATCCCCGTGGTCGAGGTGGAAAACCTGCTTTATAAATTCCCCGGCATCTCCGATGTAGCCTTGGTGGGCTGCCCGGACGAACGCCTGGGTGAGCGCCTATGTGCCTATGTAACGCTCGACGAAAACGCCACCAATGTGACTCTGAACGAGATCAAGGATTACCTGGCAAAACAGCAACTGTCCAAAATCTACCTGCCGGAATACCTGGAAGTAATCGAGGCCATGCCCCGCACCGCCTCCGGCAAAATCCAGAAATTCAAACTGCGCGAGCAGGCGAAAGAGGTACGTCTGGAGCCGACCAAACGCGGCTGACCCACTCATCAACACTATTCATCGAAAGGCAGGAGCTCATCATCATGAGAGGCCTTAACGGAAACACAGTCATCGTAACCGGCGGCGGTGGCGGAATTGGCCGCGCAGTGAGCCTTCGCTTCGCCGAAGAAGGCAGCCTGGTAGCTGTTCTGGATCGTGACGAAAGCGCGGCTCAGGCCACGGTTGACCTGATATCACAAGCCGGCGGCAAAGCCAAAGCCTACGCCGCCGACATTACCGATTACGCAGCGATCATCGACACGGTGTCCGCCATCGAGAGTGACTTGGGGGTGCCGACAGTGCTGGTCAACAATGCCGGTTTCGATCGTTTCATGCCGTTTCTCAAAACCGAACCGAAATTGTGGGATCAACTGATTGCGGTGAATCTGACCGGCGCCTTGAATATGCACCATGTGGTGCTGCCCAAAATGATCGCTGCCGGCGGTGGCAAGGTCATCAACGTGGCCTCCGATGCCGCCCGGGTCGGCTCGTCCGGTGAGGCGGTCTACGCAGCTTGTAAGGCCGGCCTGATAGGTTTCAGCAAAACTGTAGCCCGTGAACTTGCCACCAAGAACGTGTGCCTTAACGTCGTCTGCCCCGGCCCTACCGACACCGCGCTGCTCAAAGGGGTCGCGGACACCGCTCCGAATCCGGAAAAACTGCTGGAAGCGTTCCGTAACGCCGTGCCCATGAAGCGTCTGGCCCAGCCGGAAGACTACCCCGGCATCATCGCCCTGCTTGCCAGTGACGATGCCAATTTCATCACCGGCCAGGTCATCAGTGTATCTGGTGGTCTGACGATGGCTGGCTGATTGCCAACCCTAACGAACACGGAGAACACACCATGAATTACGAAGATATTCTGTACGACGAAACCGATGGTGTCGCCACCATCACCATCAACCGCCCAGACCGCTACAATGCCTTCCGTGGCCAAACCTGCATGGAGCTGCTGGATGCTTTCAATCGCGCTGGCTGGAACAAGGATATCGGCGTCATCGTATTTACTGGCGCCGGTGACAAGGCATTTTGTACCGGTGGCGACCAGAGTGCCCATGAAGGCCAATACGATGGTCGCGGCCTGATAGGCCTGCCCGTAGAAGAGCTGCAGCGGACAATCCGGGAAGTGCCCAAACCGGTGATCGCTCGGGTGAACGGTTTCGCCATCGGCGGCGGCCACGTGCTGCACGTGATCTGCGACCTGAGCATTGCCTCGGAAACCGCCGTCTTTGGTCAGGTGGGCCCGAAGGTTGGCTCCGTTGATCCCGGTTTCGGTACCGCCTACCTGGCACGGGTCGTGGGTGAGAAGCGTGCCCGGGAAATCTGGTACCTGTGCCGCAAATATTCCGCTCAGCAAGCGCTGGACTGGGGGCTGGTGAACGCTGTAGTCCCGCCCGAGCAACTGGATGAAGAAGTTCGTAAGTGGTGTGACGAAATCTTGGAGAAGAGCCCTACCGCCCTGACCATCGCTAAGCGTTCGTTCAATGCAGACAGCGATAACATTGCCGGTATTGGCGCCCTGGGCATGCAGGCCCTGAGCCTCTACTACGACACAGACGAATCCAAAGAAGGCGTAAATGCCTTCAAGGAAAAGCGCAAACCTGAATTCCGCAAATACTACAAGTAACGGCCTGTTTGCCCGGAGAACGCCATGAATTTCGCATTTAATGAGGAACAGAACGCGATCCGCGAAGCAGTGGCCCGTTTCAGCGCCGAAGTGCTGGCTCCGGGCTACCGCAAGCGGGATAAGGAAGGAATCATTGAAAAAGAGGTCATCCGCCAGCTTGGCGAGATGGGCCTGCTTGGCGGCGAACTGCCTGAGGAGTTCGGCGGCAGCGGCATGAACTGCATCACCAGCGGCCTGATCATCGAGGAGATTTCGAAAGGAGACTTCAACGTCGGTTACATCCCTCTGCTGACTTCTCTGAATGGCCAGATCATTGCCAGCCATGCTGCGCCGGACCTGGCGCAAAAATGGCTGCGCGGCATGACCAGCGGGCAGAAAGTGGCCTGCATTGCTTTAACGGAACCCCACGGCGGCTCCGACGCTGCCAACCTGCGCCTGAAAGCGGAGAAGAAAGACGACGTTTACGTACTTAATGGCGAAAAAACTTCCATCTCTATGGCCGATCAAGCCGATGTGGCGGTTGTATTTGCCCGCACGGGCACAGTGGAGCAGCGGGCTTCCGGCATAAGCGCCTTTCTGGTACCGATGAACACCCCGGGCATCACCACCACGCGTTTTGAAGACAACGGTCAGCGCGCCATTGGCCGTGGCTCCATCTTCTTCGACAATGTGGAGGTGGCTGCCAGCCACATGCTGGGTGACGAAGGCAAGGGATTCAAACAGGTGATGCAGGGCTTCGACTACAGCCGTGCGCTAATTGGCCTGCAATGTCTGGCAGTGGCTCAGCAATCTCTGGATGAAACTTGGCAATGGCTAACCGAACGCACTGCTTTCGGCCAAAACCTCTCGGCCTTCCAGGGCCTGACGCACCCACTGGCGGAATACCAAACGTACGTTCATGCTGCCCGCATGCAGTGCTACCATGCGCTCTGGCTAAAGGACAACAACCTGCCTCACAACGCCGAGGCCGCAATGAACAAATGGTGGTGCCCGAAACTGGCGTTCGACGTGGTCAAGCAATGTCTGCTGGCTCACGGCCATACCGGCTGGGGTGAGGATCTGCCCTTCGCCCAGCGTCTGCGTGATGTCTTGGGTCTGCAAATAGGTGACGGCACCGCTCAGATCATGAAAAATATCATCGCACGGGAATATCTACCTAAATGATGCGCGTCCTTTCCTCCGTGGTTCGGGGCGCTGTTGCCGAACCGCTCTTGACAGGGGGCGAGGCTGGCCAGACAGGAGTACAGATGATCGTCAACGAATCCGGAGGCATTCCGAACCGGCTATTTTTCCGCCTTTTCCAGACCGGAAACATCCTGCAGCGGCAGGTTCAGAACGAAATGGGTATCAGCGCTGTTCAGTGGGCAGTGCTTGGCGCACTGTCACGGGAGGGGCTTGAGGAGGGGACTTCGTTCTATCAGCTAAAGGAATACTTGTATGTGAGTCGTCAGAGCCTTGACGGCGTACTTAAGCGCATGGAGCGTGACGGCCATGTGGTGCGCATCGAAGATCCGAAAGATCGCCGGGCGCGATTGGTAAAACTTACAGATCAAGGTCGTGAATTCTGGGAGCAGCTCCAGATCACCATTGCCGAGTTCTATCAACAATCCCTGCAAGGTTTCAGTTTTGACGATGGCGTCAGCTTTTTACACTTGCTAAAGAAACTGCAACATGACATGACCGAGATATCCCTGCCTTCCAGGAACAGCGGCAATCAGGAGAGCTAGGCCGTCAAAAGTAAATGAGACAGGTTTGCCGGACTGAGTCAGAACAGAACGGGCTTGGTCATTGCCAGATGGAAGATAAACGAGACCTGAAACAGGGCCAGAACGGCCGCAATTATGCGAACGGGGCGCGCTACGGTGAGTTTCAAAGCGAACAGCCCGGCTGCGATATAGCCCAGCAACAGCAATATTTTAGCCATCAGCCAGCCTTGATCAAGCGGGTTCCAACCTCCCACAAACAGGAGGCTGATGGCAGCGATCAGCAGAACCGTGTCATTGGCGTGGGGAATCCAGCGCAACGGCGTTTGACGCCAGCCAGGCCGCCCAACAGCATCGAGCACCAGCCGCAACGTGAACAGGATGACCGTCAGGTAAGCTGTGGTCATGTGGAGGTGCTTCAGGATCACGTACGTACTCATAAATCATTCCATTGTGAATCAAAACGATAGCGGCATTGTACGCAAAAGTACCCCCTACCGGGTATGTTATTTGCAGCCGCAGGCGTTTAACATATACTTAACATATATGTATTAACAGGAATCAACATGCAGGCCACCCCCTCATCCGCTCAAGCCCATTCCGCCAGCGTCGGTCAACTATTTGACTACCCATTCCGCATTTTCTTTCTGTCGATGACGGTGATGACGCTGCTGGTCATCCCCCTGTGGGTACTGCAGGTAACCGGGGTGATCAGCCTGCCACTGGCTATGCCCGGGCTATTCTGGCACCAGCACGAGATGCTGTTCGGCTTTCTGTCTGCGGCCATAGCCGGCTTTTTGCTGACCGCTATCTGCGTATGGACGCAAACCGAGCGCACTCACGGCTTGCGGCTCGCCTTGCTGTGGGGTGTATGGCTGGCCGGCCGGTTGCTTCTGATGCTGGGCGCCGATTTGCCTTACTGGCTGGTTCAGGGTTTTAATCTGGCCTTTTTGCCGCTAGTGATACTGGATGCCGGGTGGCGCATCTGGCACGCAAAGCAGTGGCGCCAACTCATGATTTTGTTGGTGTTGAGCTTGTTGTGGCTGATGCAGATAGGATTTGTTGTCAGCCTGGACATGGCGTTCAGCCATGGGGCGTTGATTATGGCCATGGCATTGATCAGCATTATAGGCGGCCGCATCACGCCGGCATTCACCACTGGCTGGCTACGCCAGCGCGGGCTGGATGCCAACGCCGTTAAAACGTTTCCTGCGCTGGATACGGCCACGCTATTTTCCATGATCCTGCTTACCGCATCGCTGATTACCGGTTGGCAAACCGTTACCGGGGTTTTGGCGATCGTTGCGGGCACGCTCATGCTGGTTCGCCTGGCTAACTGGAAAGGCTGGCTGGTTCGCAAGGAACCGCTACTCTGGGTTCTGCACCTTTCCATTTTGTGGGTGCCCATCGCCCTGTACCTTCTTGCTGGCACTCTGTTTGCGGGCTGGCCATCCAACGCCTGGAGCCACGCGGCGGGAACAGGCGCCATCGGTTGCCTTATTCTGGGCGTCATCGCCCGTGTGACACTGGGCCATACCGGCCGACCGTTAGTGTTGCCCAAAGGCATGGTTATGGCATTCGTTGCCATCCAGTTGGCGGCGTTAATCCGCGTGCTTACGGCGTTTGATATTATTCCCTGGCACCCGGGAATCGGCAGTAGCAGCCTGCTTTGGGTTTTCGCCTACGGTATGTTTCTGGTGCGCTACACAAAAATTCTCGCAAGCCCCAGGCCAGACGGCCGAGCAGGCTGAACCACCGGGCTGTCTTTCCCGGTGCCGCCAAAAAGAGTAGGTTCGTACAGAACCTGCTCTTTTTTATTCCAAGTCGCATCAGGGAGGCAACAAGACACTTGCGTCCGCATGGTTTAAAAGTTAATCATCCACTAATGGTCAATAGCGACTCGCGAAATAACGGCTAGAGTACCCATAAATCATTTTGTAACAGAGACGACGGCACTATGAACCCGGATCATTTTGACAAAGAAGACCTGATTAAATGCGGTCATGGCAAACTTTTCCCGGGCGCCACGCGGCTGCCCATCGACGAGATGTTAATGGTTGACCGTGTAACCCACATAGGCACAGACGACGGCCTTTACGGTAACGGCAGCCTGATAGCGGAGCTGGACATCAATCCGGATCTCTGGTTTTTTAAAGTGCATTTTGTCGATGACCCCGTGATGCCTGGCTGCCTTGGCCTGGACGCCATGTGGCAATTGGTAGGTTTTTACCTGGCGTGGGGCGGCAGTGAAGGCAAAGGCCGCGCACTGGGCGCCGGAGAAGTGAAATTCACCGGTCAGGTTCTGCCTACCGCCAAAAAAGTACGCTATCAACTCGACATCAAACGAGTGATCCGTCGCAAACTTACGCTGGCCATTGCCGACGGGCGCATGGAAGTGGATGGCAAGGAAATCTACACGGCGAAAGACCTGCGGGTTGGCGTATTTACTTCCACCGATGATTTTTAGGAGCTAGCAAGATGCGGCGTGTTGTCATCACCGGTATGGGGATTGTCTCCAGCCTTGGCACCAATCAGAAAGAAGTAACTCGCTCCCTGAAGGAGTCCATACCTGGCATCGGTTTCAGTGAAGAAGCCCGTGATAACGGTTTGCGCAGCCACGTTTGTGGCCAGATTGACCTGAATCTGCCGGAATTGATTGATCGCAAACTTTTGCGCTTCATGTGTCCTGCTGCGGCTTACACGTATCTGGCAACCTGCGAAGCCATTGAACAAGCTGGCCTGAGCAAGGAACACCTCACGGCCAACAGCACCGGGGCGGTATTTGGCACGGGCGGCGCATCCACTGTCGAGCTACTGGATGCTATAGACACCCACCGTGAAAAAGGCATTCGCAGGGTTGGTCCATATCGCGTGCCCCGCACCATGGGCAGCTCCATAAATGCCACTATCACCACAGCATTTGGCATTACCGGCATTAACTATGGCATTACCTCGGCCTGCGCAACCAGTGCTCACGCCATCGGTCATGCGGCAGATCAGATCGCCCTCGGGCGCCAGGATGTCATGCTGGCGGGCGGCGGAGAGGATATCCACTGGACCCTGAGCCTGATGTTCGATGCCATGGGCGCGCTCTCTACCAAGTACAACGACACCCCGGGAATGGCATCGCGCACCTACGATAAAGATCGCGATGGCTTTGTTATCTCCGGCGGCGGCGGCACACTAGTGCTTGAAGCTCTGGAACATGCGGAAGCGCGTGGCGCGACCATTCTTGCGGAACTGGTTGGCTTTGGTGCCACCTCAGACGGCGCCGATATGGTTGCGCCCAGTGGCGAAGGCGCAGTGCGCTGCATGCAGCAAGCCATGAAACATCTCGATGGCGACATCAGCTACATCAATACCCACGGCACCAGCACCCCCGCCGGTGACGTGACCGAGCTGAAAGCACTGAAGCAGACCTTTGGCGATAAAATCCCGCCACTCAGCTCCACCAAGCCCCTGTGCGGTCACGCACTGGGCGCAGCCGGCGTGCACGAAGCCATCTACAGCATCATTATGCAGCGGGATGGTTTTATCGCACCGTCAGCCAATATCCAGAACCTGGATGAGGGCGCAGAGGGCTATCCGATCGTGCGCGAACGGATGGACAACCAGACGCTCGATCTCGTTATGAGCAACAGCTTCGGCTTTGGCGGAACCAACGCCACACTGGTGTTCAAGAAATGCTGATGACCGTCAGGAGCGCCTGATAGAGCGATATTCAGCCGGGGAAGTGCCCATCCAGCGCTTGAAAGCCCGGCTGAATGCGCTCAGTTCTGAAAACCCGAGCTGCTCGGCGATTTCTACCAGCGGCTTGGTTTTATCCTGCATATACGTCAACGCCTGCTTACGGCGCACATCTTCCAATAAGCGAGCAAAGGTTAAACCCTCTCGTTTCAGTTTCTTGTGAAGCGTGTAGCGACTCATATGTAACTGTGACGACACCACGTCAACGCCCACCTTGCCGCGGGCAAGTTGAATGCTGATCAGTGAACGCACCTTGTTACTCAATGAAACCCGCACCACCTCTGAGTCCAGAGGTTCTGATGCCATCTTACCGCTCTCCTCATTCATCAATGCCGACCCACTCTCTTCGGTTTACTTCGACTTGCAGCGTACACATGTTAGCTGAAAATAATCAAAAAGTCGTTTGGGCGGAATCAAGACCCTCGTACAAACTCGTATCCCAGGCGCGCTGCGCCCGTCAGGTTTGGCCTCGGCCGGTTGTATTACGTTATAATCAGCGTTCCCGCAATTTAATACCTGACTAATTTAGTCTGGTATTGTACAATCACGAACCAGAAGTAACATATCAGCCGCCGCGATCCCACAGGGTTGCCGGCAAACTAAAGGGCCTCAGAGCCCCCGATGAGAGAATACGGAGCGACGATCATGGCGACCACCGAACAAGAGGTGAACGAACTGATCAAACGGGAATACGAACACGGTTTTGTAACAGAAATCGAAACGGATACGTTCGAGCCTGGTTTGAATGAAGACGTTATCGCCCGCCTTTCTGCAATCAAGAAAGAGCCGGAATTCATGCTGGAGTGGCGCCTGAAAGCCTATCGTCGCTGGCTGGAAATGAAAGAGCCGAACTGGGCGCATGTGGGCTACCCGAAAATCGATTACAACTCGATTTCCTACTACTCAGCCCCCAAGCGCAAAGAAGACATGCCCCAGAGCCTCGACGATATTGATCCCGAGCTCCTCAGAACCTACGAAAAACTGGGCATTCCTTTGCATGAGCGCGCTCAGCTCGCAGGCGTGGCAGTAGACGCAGTATTTGATTCCGTTTCCGTAGCCACCACCTTCAAGGAACCGCTGGCAAAAGCCGGCGTTATTTTCTGCTCCATCTCCGAAGCCGTGCGCGATTATCCCGAGCTGGTTCAGAAATACCTGGGCTCGGTTGTGCCCCACACGGACAACTACTTCGCCGGGCTGAACGCCGCCGTCTTCTCCGACGGAACCTTTGTCTACGTTCCCAAAGGCGTGCGCTGCCCCATGGAACTGTCTACCTACTTCCGCATCAACGCGGCAAACACCGGCCAGTTCGAGCGCACGCTGATCATCGCCGACGAAGGCAGCTACGTCAGCTATCTCGAAGGCTGCACAGCACCCATGCGCGACGAAAACCAGCTGCACGCAGCGGTGGTCGAACTGGTCGCGTTGGACGATGCCCAGATCAAATACTCCACGGTACAGAACTGGTATCCGGGCGATGAAAACGGCAAAGGCGGCATCTTTAACTTTGTCACCAAACGCGCGGCCTGTATCGGCAAGAACTCCAAGGTGTCCTGGACGCAGGTTGAAACAGGTTCCGCAGTTACCTGGAAGTATCCCAGCTGCATCCTGCGCGGTGAAAACAGCGTTGGCGAGTTCTACTCAGTGGCACTCACCCACAATTACCAGCAAGCAGACACAGGCACCAAGATGATTCATCTGGGCAAAAACACGTCCAGCACCATCATCTCCAAGGGTATTTCAGCGGGCAAAAGCTCCAATACCTATCGCGGCCTGGTTAAATTTGGCCCCCGTGCCGAGGGCGCGCGTAACTTCACTCAGTGTGATTCGCTTTTGATTGGCGACCGCTGTGGCGCGCACACCTTCCCGTACATCGAGAGCTTGAATAAATCCGCGATCGTGGAACACGAGGCGACCACATCCAAGGTCAGCGACGAGCAGATGTTTCTGTGCCGGCAACGTGGTATCGATCCGGAACAGGCCGTTTCCATGATTGTGAACGGTTTCTGCAAAGAAGTTTTCAAGGAGCTTCCCATGGAGTTTGCGGTTGAAGCCGGCAAGCTACTGGAAGTGAGCCTGGAAGGTTCGGTCGGTTAACACCGAAGGAACCCGAAGCATCGCGCAAGCAAACAGAATTCAGACGGTTAAAAAAGAGAGAAGCCTACACATGCTGAGCATCAAAAACCTGCACGCATCCGTTGAGGGCAAAGAGATCCTCAAAGGCATCAACCTGGAGATCAACGCCGGGGAAGTCCATGCCATTATGGGCCCGAACGGCTCGGGCAAAAGTACGCTCGCCCAGGTGCTCGCAGGTAACGACGCATTTGACGTTACCTCAGGTGAGGTCACGCTGAACGGCGACAACCTGCTTGAAAAAGAAACCGAGGCGCGCGCCCGCGATGGCGTATTTCTGGCGTTTCAATACCCGGTCGAGATTCCCGGCGTCAGCAACTTGCAGTTCATGCGCACCGCAGTGAATTCCATGCGCCACCATAGAGGTGAGTCGGAAATGAACGCGGCTGAATTTATGAAGCTGGCCCGGGAAGTATCAAAGCAAGTAGACCTGGACCCCGCGTTTCTCAAGCGCGGCGTAAACGAAGGTTTTTCCGGCGGCGAGAAGAAGCGTAACGAAATCATGCAGGCCCTGTTGCTGCAGCCAAAGCTGGCCATTCTGGATGAAACCGACTCCGGGCTTGATATCGACGCCCTCAAGGTGGTTGCAGACGGCGTTAACGCCCTGCGCTCCAAAGACCGTGGCATTCTTATGATCACGCACTACCAGCGCCTGCTTGATCACATTGTGCCGGATTATGTGCACGTTCTGGCCGAGGGGCGGATCGTGAAATCCGGTGGTCGCGAACTGGCCCTGGAGCTTGAAGACCGCGGCTATGGCTGGCTTGGCATAAAAGACGAAGCAACGGACGCCGATTCAGCGCTCTCCAATTCAGCCCACTAAGGAGACCGGGGAATGAAACCAGCACCAACTCTTTCCACCGCGTTCCTGCACCCGGCCGGTCAAGCGCTTCCAGAACCGTTGCTCGCCCTGCGCAAGCAACGGGGAGCCGCTTTGGTCGACATGCCCCTGCCAACGCGTAAAACGGAAAACTGGAAGTACTCCAGCAAGTACCTCAAGCTGACCGACGAAATGGCCAGCTCCTTGCCGATCAATGGCAAAGCGGGCAGTGCACTGGCGGTTCCGGGTTACAAAGTTGTATTCATCAATGGCATGGTGATTCCGGAAGCTTGTGAATACCCGGACTTGAACAACATTCTCATCCAGCGTTTTGGCGACCTTTCCGATGCCGAAGCCAGCGAACTGGCTGAGCGCCTCGACAGCACCCTGGACAAAAAAGCCGTGCAACTGGCCGGCTTGAACTCGGCCCGCTTTGAAGATGGCCTGGTGATTCGCCTGAAACCGGATGCGGTGCTTGACCAGCCCCTGTTTATTATTCATGAGGTGACCGCAGGCCACAGTGGGTCGGCGTTTCCGCGCATCTTTGTCGATGCGGGTCGCAACAGCAAGATCACTCTGGTTGAAGAGTATATTTCCAGCGGCCAGGAAGCGGTCATGGTGAATACGGTCACCGAGTTTAATCTTGCGGAAGGTGCGAACGTTACCAATATCCGTCTGAGCATGGACGGTGAGAACGTGCAACACATAGGCGCCACGGGCGTGCTGCAGCAGCGCAGCTCACGCTTTGAAAGCCACTGCGTAGGCTTTGGCGGCCCTCTTCGGCGCCATGATCTGCAAGTGCGACTTGAAGGTGAAGGCGCTGAATGCAAGCTCAACGGCGTGGTCGTTACCCAGGGCACCCAGCATTACGACAACCACACCACCATTGAGCATGTGGCACCCCACTGCGACAGCGAAGAAACCTATCGCAACATTGCCGCAGACAAGTCCCACGCTGTGTTCAACGGCCGGATTCATATTCATCAGGACGCACAGAAGTCCAATGCGAATATGAACAACAAAAATCTGTTGCTTAACACAGGTGCGGAAATAGACACCAAGCCTGAACTGGAAATTTATGCAGACGACGTCAAATGTGCCCACGGCGCAACCATCGGCCAGCTCGACGAAGAATCACTGTTTTATCTGGTGTCACGGGGCATTAGCCGCCGCGAAGCCAACGTGCTGCTGACTATGGCTTTCATCAACGAGTTGGTGGCCCAGATTCCGGTAGACGCCGTAAAAGACACGGTGCAAACCCATCTTAACCAGTTCTTTGATCAGACATTTCAGGAGGCCTGACCGGTATGAACGACCTGTCTGTGGCAAACACAGCAACCCGCAAGGCGTTTGATGTACACGCCATTCGCCGGGATTTTCCGATCCTGTCTCAACAGGTGAACGGAAAGCCGCTGGTGTATCTGGATAACGGTGCGTCGGCGCAAAAGCCAACGGCCGTTCTGGATGCCATGGATCGCTATTACCGGGAAATGCACTCCAATGTTCATCGGGGTGCTCACACCCTGGGCGACCGTGCAACCACGGCGTTTGAGGGTGCCCGGGAAACCGTTCGCAGCTTTTTGAATGCGCCTAGCACGCAGGAGATTATCTGGACACGGGGCACCACCGAAGCCATCAATCTGGTGGCGAACGGTCTTGCGCCCCGCCTCAATGCCGGTGATGAGATTCTGGTGAGCTGCATGGAACACCACGCCAACATTGTGCCCTGGCAGATGATCGCCGAGCGCACTGGCGCAAAAGTGGTTCCGATTCAGGTGACGCCAGAAGGCGAACTGGATCTCGACTCGTTCAACAGCCTGCTGAACGATCGCACCCGAGTGCTGGCCATTACCCATGTTTCCAACGTATTGGGCACGATCAACCCGGTTGTCAATATGGTTAAACAGGCCAAAGCCCGTGGCATCATCACGCTGCTTGATGGCGCTCAGGCGGTTCCGCACTTTCAACCAGACGTGCAAGCCCTGGGCTGCGATTTCTACGTGTTTTCGGCCCATAAACTGTTCGGCCCCACGGGCATTGGCGTGCTCTACGGCAAAGCTGCGTTGCTCGAAGAAATGCCCCCGTACCAGGGCGGCGGCGAGATGATTGAGCGAGTATCCTTCGCAGGGACGACCTGGAACACACTGCCCTACAAATTTGAAGCCGGCACACCGGCTATCGCTGAGGCCGTCGGCCTTGGCGCGGCTATCGACTACGTGAGCCGTCTAGACCGAAAAGCAATGGAAGCGGCCGAAAACGCCTTGCTGGAACGCGCCAATCGCCTGATTGAAACCGTTCCGGGCATGTCGGTTATTGGCACCGCAAAGCTCAAAGTTCCGGTGATGTCCTTTAAAATTGAGGGTTTGCACCCCAGTGATATAGGCACGTTGCTGGATCAGCAAGGCATCGCCATTCGCACTGGCCATCACTGCGCCATGCCGCTGATGGATTTCTACGGAGTTCCCGGTACAGCCCGGGCCTCTTTCGCGTTCTATAATACGTTGGACGAGGTGGATCAATTGTTTACCGCCTTGCAAAAAATCCAGCGCCTGTTTGCCTGACGGAGGTAGCACTATGACAGCTGAAGTCTTTACTCCAATCGTTGGCGTTACCATGACGCCCAGTGCCGTCAAGCACGTGCGCAAGCAACTCGACAAAAAAGCCGATGCCAGCGGCATTCGTTTGGCGATTCGGAAAAGCGGGTGTTCGGGCTTTAAATACGAAACCCAGTGGGTTGATGAAGCCGAATCCGACGACAGGGTGTTTCACATCGATGGCGTTGACGTGTTTGTGAAAGAAGAACACCTGTCCATGGTGAACGGCATCGAAATCGACTTTGTTACCGAGGGTGTGAACTCGATGTTCCAGTTCCGCAACCCGAACGCCACCGCCGAGTGCGGGTGTGGTGAGAGCTTTACCGTAACTTGAGGTTTAACCAGGCATGCAAGAACGTGAAGTCGTCCTGACCAAACGCGAGGTGGAAGCTCGCCTTGTTCCGACCGGAACGGAAATAATGATTCCGGTCGACAGCTTCGTGACCATTACCCAGTCGCTGGGTGGCACTTTTACGGTTGCGGTTAACGGCAACCTTGCCCGCATTGAAGGCCACAACGCCGATGCCCTGGGCAAAAAGCCGCTGGAAAGCAGTTTCGATACGCCCGCCGACGGTACCATCAACGAAAACCAGGTTTGGGAAGCCATACGCAACTGCTACGATCCGGAGATTCCGGTCAACGTTGTGGATCTGGGCCTGATTTACGAATGCCGGATAGAAAACGATACAGCCGAAGGCAACCATGTTTTCATTCTGATGACGCTCACAGCCGCGGGTTGTGGCATGGGCCCGGTCATAGCGGATGACGTGAAGGTCAAAATAGAGCACGTACCCAATGTGGACAAAGTAACGGTAGAGTTAACCTTTGATCCACCCTGGAATAACGACATGCTCACCGACGAAGCCAAGCTTGAATTGGGAATGTTGTAAATGCCGGCGACAGAACAGGATTTTCTGAACAACCCACTCGGGAAAAACCCCACGATTGAAGACGTGCTCGACGGCTTCGAGTTTCTGGATGACTGGGAAGAGCGGTATGCGTTTATCATCGATCTTGGTAAACAACTGCCGGCGTTTCCAGACGACGCTCGGATCGAAGAAAACTACGTTCACGGGTGCCAGAGCCAGGTATGGCTCATTTCCCACTACGACGAAGCCAGCGGAAAGCTCTATCTGCTCATTGATTCCGACGCCATCATCGTTCGCGGTCTCGCCGCCATGATTCTGGTTGCGCTGAATGACAAGTCACCCAGGGACCTGTTGGCAACGGACATCGACGAGTTGTTTGAGCGGTTGGACCTGTTCCGCCATATCTCACCGACACGCGGCAACGGTTTACGCGCCATGATCGGCAAAATCCGCGATATAGCCTCTACCCAAGCGGCCTGAGCGATTCACCTTTCAGCTACCAGATAATCGCAATGTCGTCCCGTTGAATATTAACCTGCCCGCCAACCTGGGGCATGAGGCCGTTGCTGAAATCCGGATGAACGTTGTTGAGCGTGACTTTCATCTGGCTGTCGCTGAGCTCTGGCGTTCCGCCCAACGAGTCGAAATAACGGGCACTGCGATAAAGATGCAGTTCATCCCCTGGCCGCAAGCCGGCGGTGGCGCCCGATGCCAGCGTCACCCGTTGGCCGTCTACCCGGGTAATTCGGGTCATGAACGGCTGGCACGCAAGCGCTTCGGTGACCGCCTGCGTCATATCAGAGATCGCACCGGCAACCGCCTCGCCATAATGTGTTTTCCGAAACCCTGCTGAGCCAAAACCCGTAGAACTGCCCGGGCCGGCATTCCAGTCTGCCGCTGCCTCGAACCGCTGCTGGTAAACCGGTGAGCCACTGAAGCCGTCCAGAACCACCATATCCACCGCAAAACGACGGCGCATATCAGACGCACCCATGCCCCGCTGCATCTTGTCCAGAACCGAGGAACCCCAAGCGGCCGGGTCTGCAACACCGACATCCCGAATAACGCCGGTCACCACAAACTGAACCCCCATTTCCCGGGCTACCTGAATAACATTGGTGAGGCGATTGCTACCTTGCTGAACAGTGGGAGCATTCAACAGATCGGAAAACAAACGCGAGGAGGTGGCCGAAAAAACCTGAAGATCGCCGGATTCGCGCAGGCCTTGTTGAAGCCGTTGCGGCAGTATTTCACCCGCATCATCAATACGCCCCACACGGGCCTGATCCGGGTACAAAAGCGGAAATCCTGTGACGGCCACTCGCTTTTTCAATCGGCCAGCCTCACCGCCACTGCAGCTTCCCTGCCCGGCAGAAATATCCCCACGCACAGTGACGCGCAGCATATCGCCGGTACGATGTTCATCGATAATCTTTACGTTTCGCGCTTTGGCGCTGGAGACCAAGCGCATTCTGGACTCGGTCAGAACGCCGTTTTCCATCGTATCTCTGGTGCTTACCTGCGACTCATACTGCAGGGCAAGATCGCGCATGGCCGCATTGCGAGCCTCAGCACGGGCAGACGCAAGATCTTCATTATAAATGCTGGCGTGGCCCACACCTTCCAGAACAACCGCCTGAGCACTGACAACCAGCATCAGTTGCACCAGTGAACACCAAAGTGACAAGCCCACCCACCGCTTTATAAACCCGCGCATCATTTCCTACCCGTGTTATCGATCAATTTTCCATGCTCTGGAACCGGTCTGGCCTGAAATTCTGGAGACAGCCTTTCATCCAAACCAGGTTCTAGTCCAGATAATAAAGGGAATCGACGCTTTTGCTCTGAACATCACCAACACCGTCGTTGTATCTGGGCAAAGGCATGGGACAAAGATCCTGCACCTGTTCATCCGATACCTTGGACACACACGCCCGGAACCGTGGCTCCAACTTTAACTCCATCACCGTTTCAATAACGCCGTCACTGTGTTCGTTGACCGCCACCATTTTGGCGCCACGAATGTAGCTGTCTACGTAGGTGCGGAACGTATCATTGCGAAGAACAAAATCGTTCACCGTAGCGCTGCCGTAAATCACCGTGCCGTAAACCCGCTCCGCCAGATTCCGGTAAGCGTCCATTTGCGACGCCCTGCGCGCCATCAGGCGCTTGCGCGTGTTCAGCCTGTCCGCACTGACATCTTCATAAGTGCCAAAACCGCTGACCCGAACGGTAATGGGCTCGAACTGCCGGTCAGATTGCGCGCTGAGCCTGTCCCGGTCACTACCGTTCGTCGAGCAGGCCGCCAGCGTGAACGCCAAAAAGGGGATTATTAACCAGCGAGTGGCCATTTTTTTGATCTCCAGAAATCGTTTCAAGCACACCATGAAAAATTCACGCCAGCTTTTATAACACCCTGATCAAGATACCGTTTTTTTAAAATATACAACGTCAGCGGCAAAGACCGGCAAAAACATGCCTCTACCCGGGAATAGTGCGCCGCTGTCATTCCAACTCAGGAACCCAAATAAGGAGCCCAACTCAGGTTTGCCTGACCCGCTCAGGCAACGGATAATTCCCGAACGCCTCAAAAAAGGAATCACAACGTTCATGCAAACCTATCTGGTTGGCGGTGCAGTCCGCGACGAGTTGCTGAGTCTGAAAGTCAAAGACCGGGATTGGGTAGTGGTCGGCGCAACGCCGGATGAGATGCTTGCCCAAGGCTTTACCCAGGTAGGCTCAGACTTCCCTGTGTTTCTGCATCCGAAAACCCACGAAGAATACGCGCTGGCCCGTACCGAGCGTAAACAGGGGCATGGCTATCATGGCTTCTCCGTTTACAGCGCCCCGGACGTTACTCTTGAAGACGATCTGCTGCGCAGGGATCTGACCATCAACGCCATGGCGCGTTCCGAACACGGGGAGCTGACAGATCCGTTCAATGGCAGAAAAGATCTTGAAGCGCGAGAACTGAGGCACGTTTCTGAAGCCTTCAAAGAAGACCCCCTGCGTATTCTGAGAACCGCTCGCTTTGCCGCACGTTTTCAACCACTCGGATTTCGCGTCTGTGCAGAAACCATGGAGCTTATGCGCACCATGGTTTCTGCAGGTGAAGTGGAACATCTTGTGCCCGAGCGAGTGTGGCAGGAAATCCAGCGTGCGCTGCACGAGCAAGCGCCGGGCGTCTTTTTTAGCGTGCTGCGTGATTGTGGCGCCCTTGCGGTACTGATTCCCGAATTGACGGCAGAAACCCACTTCCGCGCAGCCACTGATGCGCTTCAATGCGTTCACTTCAGCGCAGGCTCAACGGTAGAACGTTTTGCGGCAATACTCTGTACGCTTGATGAGCCTGCTTGCAGCGCCAGGGCGAACGCCTTGAAAGCGCCCAATGACTGCCAACAACTTGCCCGCCTAGCCGCGGCTTTTATGCCGGTGGTGAGGCAGTTCAACCATACAAAACCGGACGCAGGCACGCTGCTCGGCTTGCTGGAGAAGGCAGACGCGTGGCGCCGACCCGAGCGCTTCTCGCACCTGATTAACGTGCTGGGATGCGCTCTTGAACCTGCCGCGCAGCGGCCACTTGAAACCCTCAGAAAAGCCGCTGAGGCCGCATCAAACGTTGCCCCACAAGCGCTGATAAAACAGGGTTTTACCGGCAAAGAGCTGGGCGAAGCAATCCGGGCCCAGCGCCTGGTTCGTATAGCTGAAGCAGTCTCCCACGCATCTTTATAAGGACCATGCATGTCTGCGAACACACCTGTTGCCCTGATTACTGGTTCGGCTCACCGTCTAGGCGCTCGCACGGCGCAATTGCTCCATGAGCGCGGGTGGAATCTGGTTATTCATTACCGAAGCCGTGAAGAACAGGCCCAAAGCCTTGCAATGGCGATGAACCAAAAGCGTGAGAACTCCGCCATTGTGCTGCAGGCTGACCTGACCGCGCTGGCCAATACACAGCGTCTGGGCCATGAGGCAGCTGCGCATTGGGGCCGGTTGGATGCGCTGGTGAACAACGCATCGGTGTTCTACCCAACCCCCACTCCCGACGCAACGGAGGACGATTGGGCGACTATCATGAACACCAACCTCAAGGCCCCGTTTTTTCTGCTGCAAGCATGCCTGCCTGCGCTGCGGAAAAGCGCCGGCAGCGTTGTGAACCTGATCGATATCTACAGTGAAAAACCGTTGCCGGAACACCCGCTTTATTGCGCCAGTAAAGCCGGTCTCGCCGCCCTGACCCGCTCCTGGGCTAAAGATCTTGCACCGGAAGTTCGGGTAAACGGCGTCTCCCCCGGCGCCATTCTCTGGCCGGAAGGTGACGCAAACGTTGATTCGGATTACCAGAACAGAATTTTGGCAAAAACGCCCCTGAACCGCACCGGCACGCCAGACGACATTGCTCGAACCATTGTGTTTTTGTTGACTGATGCGCCGTTTATTACCGGGCAAATTCTGTCTGTCGACGGTGGGCGAAGCCTGAACATGTGACTGCAGAGCTGGTGCGGGGCTGATACAAGACAGACGCCCGCTTTTGCCCGTTCGGGCTTTCCGGCTACAATGCCGGCAGCAAAACACACTAACCGGAGAAACCCATGCGTGATGTCGTTATTGTTGCCGCCCGACGCACTGCCATCGGAGCATTTGGCGGAGGCCTTTCCAGCCTTCGTGCAGACCAGCTTGGCACCGCCGTTCTCAAGGCCCTGCTGGAAGAGACCGGCGTTGCTGGCGACCAGATCAATGAAGTGGTGCTGGGCCAAGTGCTGACCGCAGGCTGTGGCCAGAACACCGCGCGCCAGTCGGCCATTAATGCCGGCATACCCGCCTCCGTACCTGCGATGACTATCAACAAGGTGTGTGGCTCAGGCCTGAAAGCGGTGCACATGGCGGTGCAGGCAATTCGCTGCGGCGATGCAGACATGATCATTGCCGGCGGGCAGGAAAGCATGAGCCAGGCTCCCCACGTTTTGCCCAACAGCCGCAACGGCCAGCGCATGGGCAACTGGACAATGATCGACACCATGATTACCGACGGCCTGTGGGATGCGTTTAACGACTACCATATGGGCATCACTGCCGAGAATGTTGCACAGAAATACAACATCAGCCGCGAAGAACAGGATGAGTTTGCCGCAGCGTCCCAGCAAAAAGCCGTTGCAGCCCGCGAAGCCGGGTATTTCGATGGCGAAATCGTGCCGGTTTCCATTGCCCAGCGTAAGAACGACCCCGTAATCGTCAACAAAGACGAAGGGCCTCGAGACGGCGTAACCAGTGGAGGCCTTGGCAAACTGCGCCCGGCTTTCAAGAAAGACGGCACCGTAACCGCTGGCAACGCCTCGTCCCTAAACGATGGTGCGGCTGCGGTTATGGTGTGCAGCGCCGAAAAAGCCAAAGAGCTGGGCCTGGCGCCACTGGCAACGATCAAAGCCTACGCCAATGCGGGCGTTGACCCGGCCATCATGGGCACCGGACCGATTCCCGCCAGCCAGCGCTGTCTGGATCTGGCCGGCTGGAGCGTTACCGATCTGGACCTGATTGAAGCCAACGAGGCGTTTGCGGCCCAGGCGATTTCCGTTAACCGCGAACTGGGCTGGGACACCCGCAAAGTGAACGTGAATGGCGGCGCCATTGCCATGGGCCACCCCATTGGCGCTTCTGGCTGCCGTATACTGGTTTCTCTGCTGCACGAAATGGTTCGTCGTGATGTTAACAAGGGCCTCGCAACCTTGTGCATTGGCGGCGGCATGGGTGTTGCCCTGGCTGTGGAGCGCTGAAGCGCGATGCTGAATGTGGTGCTGTATGAGCCGGAGATACCGCCGAACACCGGTAATATCATCCGGCTGTGCGCCAACACCGGCTGCCGGCTGCATCTGATTAAGCCTCTGGGGTTTACTCTGGAAGACAAACAGATGCGCCGTGCGGGGCTGGACTACAGTGAATACGCTACGGTAAAAGTGCATAAAAGCTATCAGGCATTTCTCGACAGCGAACAACCCCGGCGGCTGTTCGGCCTCACCACCAAAGGCCATCGTTACTACCATCAGGTGGCCTATCAGGAAGGCGATTATCTGATGTTTGGCCCGGAAACCCGGGGCCTGCCGTCAGACGTGCGCGAAGGGCTGTCGGCAGAGCACTGCCTTAAAGTCCCCATGCGCGCCCAGAGCCGCAGCCTGAACCTGTCCAATACCGTCGCCCTGGTGGTTTACGAAGCCTGGCGGCAACTGGAATTTTTGGGAGCTAAGCCCGAAGGCGAAGATCTCTCATAAATTGCTGCCCATCATTCAACTGAAAATCCAGATCTCGGACGGTATAAACACGATAGCCCGGCATTGCCGGGCTATCGTTTGGTGTGGCCAGAGCTGAACTGTTGGCCGGCCTTCTAGTGAGTCTTCTGCTCTTCGTCAGAATTACCAGCCGTCTCTTCCTGCTTGCGCTGCAGCGCCTGCGCGTAGATCGCATCGAAGTTAACCGGCGCCAGCATCAACGCCGGGAAACTGCCTTTGCCAACGACGCCGTCGATGGCTTCACGGGCATACGGAAATAAAATAGTCGGGCAGTAAGCACCGAGCATCTGGCCCAGTTGCGGCCCTTCAATGCCGGCCACGAGAAACACGCCCGCCTGTTGGATTTCAACAATATACGCCACTTTCTCGTTTATTTTTGCCGTAACGGTCAGTGACAACACAACCTCATACTGGTTCTCAGTCACGCTCGTGTGCGCCGTGTTCAGATCCAGGTTCACCTGCGGCTTCCATTGCTCCTGAAACACCATAGGCGAATTCGGGGATTCAAAAGAGAGATCCTTCACGTAGATACGCTGAAGGGCAAACTGGGCCTGGTTCTGGTTCTCATTGCCTGCAGCGGCTTGCTCATTCTCAGCCATGTTAAGTCCTTTCGTTTTTGTAGAGAGTCGTAGAGTGGACTAAACGCCCATTGTTATGATTGCGTCTGCCGGAACAATTTCCTGCAGGGCATTAACTACAGATCTGAAACAGTGCGTCAGATCAGCATTCAGATCAAGCCAGGTTGTCGCCGACGCTATTTTTTCACCAGCGGCAGGTTACTGGCTTTCCAGTCTGCCACACCGCCGTTCAGGCGCACCACGTTTGCATAACCTTCAGCGTTGAGCTGCTTGACCGCCATGGCGGAATGCTGGCCCATTTTGTCCGCTACAATAATTTGTTTGTCTTTGTGCTTCTTTAATTCAGCAGCGCGACCTTTCAGGTTGCTCAACGGAATATTGATTGACCCGGTGATGCGACCTTCAGTGAACTCCTTGCGATCCCGGATATCAACAACAATGGCCTCATCCCGGTTGATCAGGTTAACCGCGCCCTGGGCAGAGATTTTGGCGCCCCCGCGTCGGGATTCCAGAATCAGAATGGCGACCAGAAAGGCCACAAACAGCGACGCGAGAATGTAGTGGTTAACGACAAATTCAAACATCCGATCCATGAGGTTACCCTGATAATAAGTTTGGCCGGATTATACACAGCCTGCCCGCCAGACAGAAGGTAACGCTATAGGTGACGACTGTGGCCCCAACGTGCAAAAATAGATAAACTCCACAATTAGTTTCGTAAACTTACTAACATTTTACCTCCGGACTGACCAATGACAGAACTGCGCAAGCCAACAGCATTGATTATACTTGACGGCTGGGGACACCGTGAGCCCTCCGACGACAACGCCATCAGCAACGCTAAACTGCCGTTCTGGAACATGCTCTGGCAGACGCGACCGAAGGCGCTGATCAACACTTCCGGCATGTTTGTGGGCCTGCCGAAAGGCCAAATGGGCAACTCGGAAGTAGGGCACATGAACCTGGGCGCAGGGCGCGTGGTTTACCAAAGTCTCACGCGCATCGACAAAGATCTGGAAAACGGCGAATTTAGTAAAAACAACGCCCTTTGTGCCGCAATCGACAAAGCCGTAACCAATGGTGGCGCGGTTCATCTTATGGGCCTGTTGTCACCTGGTGGGGTTCACTGCCATGAAGATCACGTGCTTGCAGCCGCCGAGCTTGCCGCCTCAAGGGGTGCAAAAGAAGTGTACGTTCACGCCTTTCTCGATGGCCGTGATATGCCGCCCCGCAGCGCCCGAGCCTCTCTGGAAAAGGCCGCCGCAAAACTCAAAAGCCTGGGCGTGGGCCGCGTAGCCTCGATTGTGGGTCGTTATTTTGCAATGGACAGGGACAACCGTTGGAATCGTGTTGAGAGCGCCTACAACCTGATGACCCAGGGTGATTCCGAGTTCACCGCGCCCGATCCGGTAACCGGTCTTGAACAAGCCTACGAACGCGGCGAGAACGATGAGTTCGTGAAGCCGACCCGCATTCAAAACGCCGGCGAATCTGCCGCCACCATTAATGATGGCGACGCCGTGTTGTTCATGAACTTCCGCTCCGACCGCGCGCGGGAAATGACTCGTTCTTTTGTAGACGAAAACTTCGAAGGATTCGATCGAAAAAAACAGCCGAAACTGGCCGACTTTGTCACGCTCACCGAGTATGCAGCCGACATAAAGGCGTCGTGCGCCTATCCGCCCCACAAGCTGGTTAACGGTTTGGGCGAATACGTGGCGGACCTTGGTAAAACTCAGTTGCGTATTGCGGAAACCGAGAAGTACGCACACGTAACTTTCTTTTTTAATGGCGGCGTGGAAACACCCTTTACCGGCGAAGACCGGATTCTGGTGCCCTCACCCAAAGTGGCAACGTACGATCTGCAGCCTGAGATGAGCGCTCCGGAAGTCACCGACAAACTGGTTGAAGCGGTGAAGAGTGGCAAGTACGACCTGATAATCTGCAACTATGCCAACGGGGATATGGTAGGGCATACCGGCAAACTGGACGCCGCTATCAAGGCAGCAGAATGCATTGATCACTGTGTGCAGCGGGTTGTGGAAGCCCTTGACGAGGTGGGCGGTGAAGCACTGATAACCGCCGACCACGGAAACTGCGAACAGATGGCCGACCCTGACTCTGGCCAGGCCCACACAGCGCACACTATTGGGCCGGTACCATTGGTATACACAGGCAGCCGACGTGTCAGCCTGAACGACGGCGGCAGCCTGAGTGACGTAGCACCCTCGTTGCTGACATTGATGGGCCTTGAACAACCAAAAGAAATGACCGGGCACAGCCTGGTCAAAATTGATTGACCAGGAGCCAGACCATACCGGTGCGATTCGCGGCAGCACTGGCGTTGGCACTCATGTTTATGCTGAGTGCCGCGCCGGCAGCGTTCGGACAAGAGGTCACACCCGCCCAGATTGAAGCCCTCAAGGACCGCATTGAGGGTATTGATGACTGGCTGGCAGACGCCGAAAAGGATCGCTCCGCTGTGGAGCGACAGCTTGTCGATGTTGAACGCACTATTAGCAGGCTGACCCGGGAACGGAGGTCTTTGCGTGAGCAGGTGAAAAAACAGCAGCAGCGTCTTGTTGAACTGCAAGGTGAAGAACAGACACTGACGCAAACCCTGGAACGTCAGCGGGAGAGCTTGAAAAAACAGATCCGCACCGCCTGGATGGAAGGCGATGCGCCAGCCTTGAAAGTGCTGCTTAATGAAATCGATCCGGACCTGTCTCTTATACACATCTGACGC
>NZ_DRGY01000134.1 GCF_011049865.1 Marinobacter antarcticus
CACCCTTGCCGTTCGGCTAACCGTTCCCCTTGCCGGGTCGGTAGCGGACTTGCACCGCCAAGTCATCCCATTGCCACCACAGCTCAGGGAATAGCGCCATCAAGGCGCTGCGCGCCATGCCTGGCGCACCAAAAAAAAGGACTGCATTTCTGCAGCCCTTTAAACTTCAACATTGTAAATCGTAAAATATGGTGGGTCGTGATGGATTCGAACCATCGACCAATTGGTTAAAAGCCAACTGCTCTACCAACTGAGCTAACGACCCAAAACTTGTGACCAGCGCCTGGACCCTGATCGATTCCAAAGCGATTGGCTGCCTCGGAGTATCGAATATGGTGGGTCGTGATGGATTCGAACCATCGACCAATTGGTTAAAAGCCAACTGCTCTACCAACTGAGCTAACGACCCAAGCGAGGCGCATATAGTAATGATTTTTCCCCGACGATCAACCCTTTCGCGCCATGTTTCTTAATATTTTTTTGATCACCCCGAGATATCAACCCTGACCGGAGTCCAAAAATTTCCTGGCAAGCTTCGCTGCTTCTGTTTTGGGGTAGTCGTTAATCACCTGCTCCATCTGCCTGCGAGCGTCCGCTTTCTTGTCAAGCTGATCAAGCGTTACACCTAGCTTGTATACAGCGTCCGGCGCTTTGCGATGATCCGCATAGCGCGTTGCGACAATCGAAAACGCTTGTCGAGCCTGTTCAAGCTGAGGTTTAACCAGATAGACCTCTCCCAGCCAGTAATAGGCGTTCACCGTAAGATCCCCTTCGGGATACTTGTCAATAAACTCATAAAGCCCGCTGATGGCTTCGTCGTATTTTTTCTGGTCGTGAATGAGATCCTGAATGGCCTGATAGGCCTTTCGTTCCTCGGCCCCCGGCTGGCGATATTCACGCATCTTCTCCGGCGCGGCTTCAGCACCCCCGCCCGCTGCTTCAGCAGCTTTAGGCTGCGCCAGGACCTTCTCGGAAAGATCGAGAATACGTTGATCCAGATCAATGTAACGGTCTCTGCCCTGATCCTGCAGACGCTTTATCAGGTGTCGCTGCTCTTCTGTCTCACCCTGAAGCCGCCGCACCTCGCTCTGGAGTTGCTGGATCATGTAGAAGAGCTCAGACGTTGCCTGGCTGGAATTGGCCTTGCGCTGGGCTTCCGATGCGTTACTTTGGAAAGCGGACGTAGATGACTGCGCCAGCGTCATTCCCGCCTGCCCGAGAGCAAGCGGGAAAATCACTGCCGCCATGAGCTGTTTTCTCATGGGTTTAACCTGATGTTGTGTGTGCGTTTACTCGAATTCGAGCTGTACGCGGCGGTTCTGTGCCCAAGCACTTTCTGACGAACCCATGACCGCCGGCTTCTCTTCACCATAGCTTACGGTTTCCATCTGGCCCCGTGAAACACCATTTACAATCAGGAAGCGTTGAACAGCATTGGCCCGACGCTCACCCAGAGCCAGGTTGTATTCCTTGGAACCACGCTCGTCGCCGTGGCCTTCAAGACGCACCTTCTGACGGGGATTGCTGGAAAGGTAGCGGGCGTGAGCGACCAGAACGTCACGAGCTTCAGGCTTGATTTCAGAGGTGTCAAAATCAAAATAGAACGTGGTGATTTCCCGCAGAGCGTCCTGTTCAGCTTGTTGCTGAGCTTCCATCCGTTGCTCTTCCGTCATTGAAGACGAAGAAATACCACCCTGGTCGTCACCGCCATAAACGGTAGAACCGCCATCCTGATCGATGGCAGCAACGTCGGAATCATAGCCTCCGTCATCCATGTTTTCACCGGTCGTGCTACAGCCGGCGAAAACGCCTACAGACAATAAAAGAGCAAGTACTTTGATATGAACTGACAACTTCATGATTCATTCCTTTCCGTTGATTGATTTCAACTTCTGCCTTTTGGATGACTGCTTTTGCACTCATCGATTACCGAACAATAGGCCCCCAGGCCGGGTCGCGAACATCGCCCTCCGAGGCGGGAAGACTGTACGCGGCACCGCCATCAGCGGAGATGACCGTCAATACGCTTTCACCATTGCTCTTGGTGGCATAAATCAGCATGCGGCCATTAGGCGACACGCTGGGGGACTCATCGGATTCCGTACGGGTGAGGACCGTTTCCTCACCATTGTCGAGTTTGGTTCGGGCGATGTTGAACGCGCGCTCACGCTGGTGCACGTAATACACATAGTTGCCTTGGCTGTCCGGCCGCGGCCGGGCGTTGTAGCGACTGCCAAACGTAATCCGTCTCGGCTCGGCACCCGGTTTTGACATGTAATAAATCTGCGGGCCACCCGAGCGGTCTGAGGTAAAGAATATGCCTTCGCCGGAACTGTCCCAGGCGGCTTCCGTATCAATCGCCCAATGATTAGTGAGCTTCGTTACTTTACGCGACTGAACATTCATCTGATAAATTTCAGCGTTGCCATCCTTCGACAATGTCATCAGGAGGGATTGCCCATCTGGCGACCAGGCCGGGGCAGAATTCAGGCCAGGGAAATCTGCCAACTTAATGCGCTTCCCTGAGCTGAGCTCGTGAACAAAAATAACCGGCTTATCGGTTTCGAAAGAAACATAGGCCAACTTTGTTCCGTCCGGCGACCAGGCGGGAGACAAAATCGGCTCCTTGCTCTCAAGGCGAACGCTGGCGCGTTTGCCATCAATATCACTGACCTGAAGCCGATAACGACGCTTGCCGTTGGTTATTTCAAGAGTGACGTAGGCCAGTTTGGTGGAAAAAGCCCCTTGAACTCCGGTAATCGCTTCGTAGACCTTATCACTGATGTGATGGGCCAAAGAGCGCATATTCGAGGCGGGCGCGGCGGCGGTCTCACCGAGTATTCGCTCCTCACGGTTGACATCAAACAGCTCGTAGCGGGCCTGCACTCTGTCACCGTTCCGGGTGAGCTCCCCCACCAACACGTAACGCTGCCCCAGCAAGCGCCAATCGCGAAAATACACATCGGCCCGTGCTGATGGAAGGCTCAGCATTTTCTCGGGCGCCAAAGGACGAAACTCACCGCTCATGGCCAGATCCGCCTGAACAATGCTGCTCACCTTGTCGCCTGCGGGCATACTTCCGTTTTCTGCAAACGGCACAACCGATACGGGAATGGCTGAATCGGCACCTTCGGTAACCCGAATCAACAATTCTGCCTGCACGCTGCTCGCTGTGAAAAGCATCAAGGCGACCGCGGCAAACAACGCCCTTGACGGCCTGAATGAAATTTTATGGTTCATGGCGTTACCCGCTTCCTTATCTCAATCTTCGAGGATTGAATTCAATCGTGAACTGGCGGAAATAGGTTTCAAACGTATCCCGCTCACTCGGCACCGGGTACCGGCTTAATGACTTTACTGCGCTCAACGCAGAATTATCAAACGCCGTATTCCCGCTACTGGCAACAAGTTTTACGCCGGCCAGTTCGCCGGTTGGTAACAATGTAATTTGCAAACGAGCCGTCATGTCTTCCGTTGCTGAGGAAGGCGGATACCAGGCCTGGCTAAGCCGCTCACGAATGAGCGCCTGATACTTCTGGCTCTCCGACAGCATTTGCGATTCCCGAGCTCTGGCTGCAGCAGCCTGCTTTTTACGCAGGGCCTCGTCTGCGCGGGCTTTATCAGCCTTTTCTGCCTGGGCTTGCAGCTGTTGCTCTTGCAGACGGCGCTCGGCCTCAAGCCGCTTTTTCTCTGCCTCCTGGCGCGCCTGCTCCTCTTTTTTCTTCCGAGCGGCTTCTTCGCGCTTGCGCTGTTCTTCCTGGCGCTGCTTCTCTTCTTCGGCTTTACGCTTTGCCTCTTGCTGGCGCTGCTTCTGCGCATCCGCTTCTGCCTTGCGGCGCTCACGTTCTTTTACTTCAGCTTCTGCTTTTTGGCGTGCTGCTTCTGCTTCGCGGGTCTTTTGAGCCTCACGTTCTTCGATTTTTGCCTGCTCGCGTTTTCGGGCTTGCTCGTCTGCTTTACGCTTGGCCTCTTCGCGCTTTTCCTGCTCCTCAGCCTTGCGCGCCTCTTCTTTTTTGCGCTCTTGCGCTTTGGCTTGCTTCTGCTTCTCGAGCTCTTTTTGTTCCTGCTCACGATCCGGCTGATCGACTGGCTCAACAATGGGGCTCGGCTCTGGCTTTTGCTGAGTAATAAGGCGGGCAGAGATGCTGCTTGGAGGCGGTTCCTGCACAGAGGAAGACCACGACCAACCTGCAGCGGCTATGCCGGCAATGAGCAAATGCAGCACCACAGACAGTGCTATTGGCGACTTCCAAGCCGGTACTCCGGTACTGGTAAACTCCCGTTCCTGACCTGTCACAACAATTCCGCCCGCCCTGATCTCACGTTTTGTCCGGGAGCGTATCGGTGATCAGACCAATGCTGGTTGCCCCCGCACCCTGAAGAGCTGCCATCAAACGCACCACGGTGCCGTACTCTACGTTTTCGTCGCCGCGCACAAGGATATCGCGAGACGTTCTCTGGGAAAGGATTTTGGCCACCTGAGCACGAACTTCCGCAAGCGGCATAGGATCGCTGCCCTTGTCGCCCACCTCAACGTAGTAGGCGCCGTTGGCGTCCACAGATACCACAATGGATTCCACATTTTTGTCTGCCTGAATCGGGTCGGACGCCGTTTCGGGAAGATCGACTTTCACACCCTGAGTCATCATGGGCGCCGTGACCATGAAAATAATCAACAGCACCAGCATCACGTCAATGTACGGAACGACATTGATTTCCGACATCGGTTTGCGCCGATTTTCGGGCATCATCCCCATACCTTTCATAGCGCTTTACTCCGGCCGTTATCGGTAAACATCATTGCCCTGGTCATCGCCCTAGTCATCGCTCGGGTCACTGCGCTACGCCTTTATCAGCGCTGTTGTTCGCGCTATGAACCCGACGATGCAGAATGCTGGAAAACTCTTCTGCGAAGGTTTCATAATTCTTCAGAAGCGCATCCGACTTGGTCGAGAACCGGTTGTAAGCAATCACCGCCGGAATGGCGGCAAACAAGCCCATAGCGGTGGCAATCAGCGCCTCAGAAATGCCTGGCGCAACCGTTGCCAGCGTGGCTTGCTGAACCTGAGCCAGGCCGCGAAACGAGTTCATAATGCCCCACACGGTGCCAAACAGGCCAACATAGGGACTTGTGGAACCGACCGTCGCAAGAAACGGCAAATGGGCCTCCAAGCGTTCCTGTTCGCGAGAAAACGCGACTCGCATCGCTCGCTGAGCCCCTTCCATAACGGCATCTGCGTCACGGCTTTGCTGACGCAAGCGGGAAAACTCTTTGAAGCCGGCACGGAATAACGATTCCATTCCAGAGAAAGCTGTTGGCTCAGCGTTCACCTCGCGATAAAGCTGCCCCAGATCCATGCCGGACCAGAAGCGCTCTTCAAACGCAAGCTGCGCCTTCCGGGCCTTGCGAAACACTTGGGAGCGCTGAAAAATAAGCGCCCAGGACACAACCGATGCGGCCGCAAGCAACAACATAACCAATTGCACCAACACACCGGCGTTTGAGACCAGACTCCAGACTGACAATTCCGAATCCACCGCTTACTCCTGGCTTATTCCGTGTTTTATTTCAGGATGCTTCCTGCTTTGCTCAAGCAAACCCCGCATAGTTTCCGGCAAACGTATTGGCCGCCCGCTATCAAGGGCTACGCACGCAACTTTTACTTCTGCCTCACACAACTGTTTTCGATCCTGCACTCGCACAACTTGCTGCCTGAATGTCATCCAGACCCGGCCGAACGCCACCGGCTCTGCCGTTACAACAAGCTCATCGTCGAGCTTGCCCGGCGCGGCATAATGGATGGACAGGCGCTGCACAACGTAGCTTATGTTGTCGGCCAATCCGGCCCTCAGCCCCACGCCACAACTGCGAACCCACTCTGTGCGGGCGCGTTCCATGTAGTGCAGGTAACGGGCATGAAAAACAATCCCGCCCGCGTCTGTATCTTCAATATACACCCTGACCGGCCAGCCAAAGGTCGCTGCCGCTTGGCTGTCACTCACCCGCGCCTCCTTCAGAAACTGAACTGTCTTTCACAATCCCGAAGTGCTGGTAGGCGCGAGACGTTACCATACGGCCACGGGGCGTGCGCATGATATAGCCCTGCTGAATCAGAAAAGGCTCAAGCACATCTTCAATGGTACCGCGCTCTTCACTGATCGCCGCTGCCAGGCTTTCAACGCCTACCGGGCCGCCGTCAAACTTTTCAATCATCGCCAGCAGCAGTCGCCTGTCCATGTGATCAAAGCCCTCACTGTCTACTTTCAACATGTTCAGGGCCTGATCTGCAATGCTTGCATTAATGTGTCCGTCTGCCCGCACTTCGGCATAGTCTCTTATCCGACGCAACAGGCGATTGGCAATTCGCGGCGTTCCCCTGGAGCGTCGCGCTATCTCGTAGGCGCCTTCTTCATCAATTTCAACACCGGAGAGCCGGGCGGATCGCCCGATGATATGGGTAAGATCCGCTGTATTGTAAAACTCCAGGCGCTGCACAATGCCAAAACGATCCCGCAAAGGCGACGTCAACAAACCCGCCCGGGTGGTTGCTCCAACCAGTGTAAAGGGCGGCAGGTCCAGTTTTATGGAGCGCGCCGCCGGCCCTTCCCCGATCATGATATCCAACTGGTAGTCTTCCATCGCCGGGTACAGTATTTCTTCCACCACGGCGCTCAGGCGATGGATTTCATCAATGAAAAGTACATCGCCCTCTTCAAGATTGGTCAGCATCGCAGCCAGATCCCCGGCTTTTTCAAGAACCGGGCCAGAGGTGGTTTTTATCGCCACCCCCATTTCATTGGCAATAATATTGGCAAGCGTGGTTTTACCAAGCCCCGGCGGCCCGAAGATAAGCACATGATCCAGTGCCTCCCGGCGACCCCGGGCGGCCGAGATAAAGATGTCCATCTGCTCTCGGACCGCAGGCTGCCCAACGTATTCGGAAAGCAACGCGGGTCGGATAGCTCGATCCTGAACCTCTTCGTTGTCACCGGCCCGGGCTGAAATCAGTCGGTCGGATTCAATCATTTACTCGTCCGTTTGTCACAAATCAATAAACTGCCACGTTGAGCCAGAGTGCACCAATTGTACAAACAGCACTGTGCGTGTCACGTTACGCTCTCTACAGGTTTGGCGCCACACAGGCTACACATTAAACTCGCGTCATCAAGCAGGGATCATATTACGCAATGCAAGGCGAATCAGCGCTTCGCTGGACAGATCGGCCGCAGCCACTCGGCTAATGGCTCGTGCCGCCTCCTGGGGCTTGTATCCCAGCGCGATGAGTGCGGCTTCGGCCTCATCTTCAGGCTTTTGTGCGGCCAAAGACAGCTGGGGGACATCAGTTGCCGCACCGGTGGAATCCGCCGACGCGGGTATGAACTGGCCTTCCAGCTGGTTTATGCGGTCTGCCATTTCAATCAGCAGTCGCTCGGCTGTTTTCTTGCCAACCCCCGGGAGCTTTACCAGGGTATTGATATCACGCCCCTCCACGCAGTGAATAAACTGCCTGGCATCCAGACCGGACAAAATGCCGACGGCCAGTTTAGGGCCAACACCGTTCACTTTGATCAGCAAACGGAACAGATTGCGATCAAGGCGTGAGGCAAAGCCGTAAAGGCTCTGCACGTCTTCGCGAACCACAAAGTGTGTATGAAGGGTAACTTCCTGCCCGGCGTCCGGCAGGTGAAAAAACGTGGTGTAGGGGATATCGACTTCGTAACCCAGGCCGCTGCATTCAACCAGCGCCTGCCCGGGTGCTTTTTCGACCAGAATACCTCGGATACGACCTATCAAAGAATGCCTCCTGCCGCTCCGCAGAGCAGTTTATTGTTGTCGCACGCGACCGCTGCGTGCCTTACCCGCTCCACCTGCTACTCTGAGAATGCTTTGATTCATGTGCGCATGGCACAGCGCGATAGCCAAGGCATCGGCTGCGTCTGCCTGGGGTTTTCGGGAGAGAGACAGCAACACCTGAACCATATGCTGCACCTGGGATTTGTCGGCACCGCCCTTCCCTACGACGGCCTGTTTGACCTGCCGCGCCGAGTATTCATAAACTTCCAGACCACTTGTAGCAGCGCCAACAATGGCGGCGCCACGGGCCTGTCCGAGCTTGAGAGCCGAATCGGGATTGCGCGCCATAAAAACCTGCTCAATGGCAAACTCCTGTGGCCGATATTCACCGATCAGACTTACCAGGCTCTGAAAAATGATTCGCAGGCGATCCGCCATGGGCTTTTCGCCCACACGGATGCACCCGCTGTCGATATACTCTATGTGCCGACCCTCACAGCGGATAACACCGTAACCGGTGATCCTTGAGCCGGGGTCCACGCCCAGAATAATCGCCACATCCGTGCCCTTTTATTGACCTGTCAGCACCCTGCTTATTCTTTCCCGATGTCGGACGTATTGCCGTCAACCGCTTTGACCGGCTTGCGCAGACGAATGTGCAACTCACGCAGTTGCTTTTCATCCACTTCGCCAGGCGCCTGGGTCATCAGGCAGGTTGCGCTCTGGGTTTTCGGGAACGCAATCACATCGCGAATCGAGCTGGAGCCGGTCATCAACATGATCAAGCGATCCAGGCCGAATGCCAGGCCACCGTGGGGCGGGCACCCGTACTTGAGGGCATCCAGCAGGAACCCGAACTTGGCGCGGGACTCTTCCTCACCAATACCCAGAATGCGGAACACTTCCTGTTGCATTTGATCGCTGTGGATACGAATGGAGCCGCCGCCCAATTCGGTGCCATTAAGAACCATATCGTAGGCACGAGACAAAGCCGTTGCCGGGCTCGCAGCCAACTCTTCCGCGCTGCAGCTTGGCGCCGTAAACGGGTGGTGAATAGCCGTGAGACCGCCATCCGGCAGCTCTTCAAACATTGGGAAATCGATCACCCACATCGGAGCCCAATCGCAGGTCAGCATCTTCAGATCGTGACCCACCCGGATACGCAACGCGCCCAAGGCTTCGTTAACAACCGAGGTTTTGTCCGCACCGAAAAACACGATATCGCCATCTTCAGCTTTCGTGCGTTCGATGATCGCCATGGCAACATCGCTACCCAGGAACTTGACGATGGGCGACTGCAAGCCCTCTACGCCCTTGGCCAGGTCATTCACCTTGATGTACGCCAGACCTCTGGCGCCGTAGATGCTCACAAATTTGGTGTATTCATCAATCTGCTTGCGGCTCAGATCGCCGCCTTTTGGCACGCGCAAAGCAGCCACGCGGCCTTTCGCATCGTTTGCCGGCCCGGCAAAGACTTTGAAATCGACGCCGGCGACCAGGTCACCCACATCCTGAAGCTCAAGCGGAATGCGCAGATCCGGCTTATCACTGCCAAAACGATCCAAGGCTTCTGAATATGGCATGCGCGGGAATGCCGGCAGCTCAACGTTCATCACGTCTTTAAACAGAGCGCGAATCATGTCTTCGTTCAGGCTCATCAAGTCTTCTTCGTTGATAAAAGAAGCTTCGATATCTACCTGGGTAAACTCAGGCTGACGATCCGCCCGCAGGTCTTCATCACGGAAGCACTTGGCAATCTGGTAGTAGCGATCCACGCCAGACACCATCAGCATTTGCTTGAACAGCTGGGGCGATTGCGGAAGCGCGAAGAACGAACCCTCCTGGGTACGGCTCGGCACCAGATAGTCACGGGCACCCTCCGGTGTGGCGCGGGTCAGGATAGGCGTTTCCACATCCATGAAGCCGTTGCTGTCCAGGTAGTTGCGGATATAGCTGGTTACCCGTGAGCGAAAGCGCAGGCGGTTCAGCATTTCCGGGCGACGGAGATCAATGAAGCGGTAGCGCAGACGCACGTCCTCGCCCACATCAACGTGCTCGTCCAATGGGAACGGAGGCGTGGCAGCGGCGTTCAGGATCGTCACTTTCTTACCGAGCATTTCAACCTGGCCGGTGGCCATGTTGCTGTTTTCGGTGCCAGCGGGGCGGCGACGCACCAAACCGGTTATTTTCACCACGTACTCACTGCGCACTTTTTCGGCAAGTGCAAAGCTTTCGGCGGTATCCGGGTCTACCACAACCTGGGAAATACCGTCCCGATCGCGCAGATCCAGGAAGATAACCCCACCATGGTCACGGCGGCGGTGTACCCATCCGCAAAGTGTAACTTCCTGATCGATGTGGGATTCGTTGATCCCACCGCAATAATGACTGCGCATACCGGTTCCCGTTGTGTCTGAGTTTTACGTAGTTGTCTGATAAGTCTGGCAAGCAAGCGGGCGCATAGCCTTCTGAAACACGCTGTGAATACGTCCGTGTACGCTCGGCTCCGCCATCCATGGCTCCGCACGGTTTCAGAAGGCTATGCGCCCACTTGCCGTCAATTCGATTCTGGCCCGCCAAATAAGCAGGGACCATACTGTAAAGGCGCACCATTATAAACATATTGGCGCCGGAAATCAGGCGTGTTTGCCCGGGATTAAAAGGGGCCGGGTGACTACCGACAGGCAGATCGCTAGAATGCTGCATTCATGTGTTAATGGAGCCACTATCTTGTCAACCAGAGCCGAGCAGAAACTTGTCACACGGCGCAACCTGATGGATGCGGCGCTCGGACAGTTGAGCCCTGATCGAGGCTTCGGGAGCCTTAGCCTGCGGGAAGTGGCGCGGGAAGCCGGAATTGCGCCAACGTCGTTTTATCGTCACTTTGCAGATCTTGATGAGCTGGGGCTGGTTCTGGTGGATGAAGGCGGCGTAGCGCTGCGTCAGCTTATGCGCCAGGCCCGTAAAAGAATTGTCCGGGATGGCAGTGCCATTTCCACCTCGGTAGAAACCTTTATGGAGTACCTTGGCAACAACCCCAACCTGTTCCGTTTGATGCTTCGGGAGCGCACCGGTGGCTCCAAACCCTTTCGAACCGCCATCCGGGCCGAGATTGATCATGTCGTGACCGAGCTTGCAGACGACTTGAGGCGTTTTGCGCAAGAGCAGCGTAAACCTTTGTCTGATGCAAAGCTGGTTGCCGAGGCGATGGTCACGCTGGTGTTCAACCAGGGAACAGACGCGCTGGATGCGACGCCGAAGGAGCGGGAAGAGCTTAAAATAAAACTGAAAACCGAGCTGAGGATGATCCTGATTGGCTCCCAGCGGTTAGCCAAGCATCGATAACACAGGCGCCAAAAACTGCCTTACCTCCGCCAGCCGTTTGTCATCGTAGGGAACCGGCGGTTGCTTCCCCCACACAGGGCCCGGCCACGCCGGATCCCCTTCAAAGCGAACGATGTGATGCAGATGCAACTGAGGAACCATGTTTCCCAGCGCTGCCACGTTCATTTTATCGCCGCCGAATACCTCCATCATGCCCCGGCTTAGCGCCGAAGATTCCTGTATCAACCGCTGTTGCTGCTCGGGGGTTAACTCGTAGATTTCACGAATGCCGGCAAGCGCCGGCACCAGCAATACCCAGGGCCAGGTCTGATCGTTCATCAAGCGAATTTCGCACAGTGCGCTCCGGCCAAGGCTGATGGTATCTGCCGCCAGCCGGTCGTGCAGTCTGTATTCTGGCCCCTGAGTCATAGTCGTGCCTTGTGTAGATTGATCAGGAATGAAACTGGTTACGGCCCCGACCAATCGCATAATAAATCAAACCATGACGCTCCAGCATTTCCGGTTCGTAGAGGTTGCGACCATCGAACACAACGGGCTCCCGCAAAGCCGATGCAATGGCTGCGAAATCCGGTGAACGGAACTCTTTCCATTCCGTACAAATCGTCAGCACATCCGCCCCCCGAAGCGCCTGTTCTTTGGTACCGCACAGTGACAGGCCTTTCTGATCGCCGTAAATACGCTGGGTCTCTTCCATGGCTTCCGGGTCGAACGCCTGAACGGTAGCGCCCGCCTTCCAGAGATTTTCCATCAACGTACGCGCTGAGGCTTCGCGCATGTCGTCGGTGTTTGGCTTGAATGCCAACCCCCAGATAGCAACAACTTTGCCCTTCAGATCTCCACCGAAATAGTGGCTGATCTTGTCAAAAAGCACGTGCTTCTGAGCGTAGTTAACGGCCTCAACGGCGTTGAGCAGGCGCGCGTCATAACCGCAGTCGCTTGCCGTACGCGCCAGTGCCTGCACATCCTTCGGAAAACAGGAGCCGCCGTAACCACAACCAGGATAGATAAAATGGTAGCCGATGCGAGGATCTGACCCTATACCACGGCGCACCGCTTCGATATCAGCGCCCAGGCGCTCAGCCAGGTTGGCGATCTCGTTCATAAAACTGATTTTGGTCGCCAGCATTGAGTTGGCGGCGTATTTGGTCAGCTCTGCTGATCGAATATCCATGAAGATCATACGGTCATGGCTGCGGTTGAACGGATAATAAACTTCCCTGAGCACATCGGCCGCTCTGTCGCTGTCGGTTCCGATAATGATCCGGTCCGGCTTCATGAAGTCGGTGATTGCCGCGCCTTCTTTCAGGAACTCCGGATTGGAAACCACGTCGAATTCAAGTTCCAGACCACGGCTGTCAAGCTGCGCCCGAACCGCCGCTTTGACCTTGTCACCGGTACCGACCGGCACCGTGGACTTGTCCACGATGACTTTATAATCGTCCATGTACTGCCCGATAGACTTGGCAACCGCGGTTACATATTGCAAATCTGCTGAGCCGTCTTCATCCGGGGGCGTGCCCACTGCGATGAACTGCAGAGTGCCGTGCTTTACAGCTTCCTGCGCATCCGTGGTAAACGCCAGGCGCCCGGCCTCCACAGTGTGCTTGACGATACCCTCAAGCCCGGGTTCATAGATGGGGATATGGCCGTTCTTCAGCTTGTCGATCTTGGCCTGGTCAACGTCCATGCAAAGTACGTCATGGCCAACATCGGCCAGGCAGGCGCCGGTAACAAGCCCGACATAACCGGTACCAAAAATCGTTATCTTCATCCTTTAAATCCCGATATTTGTCATATTTCAATGAGGTTTTTACTGGCTGGCCGCTGCTTTCTTCTTCAGCCAGATGGCTTCCCAGGACAGCGCAGTGCCCACAATCGTTTCCAGGTCGTCGTAAACAGGCTGCCAGCCCAGAGTCTTTTTAATCAGTGTATTATCGGCCATCAGCGCGGCCGGATCACCGGCGCGACGATCAACGTCCGTTACCGGGAAATCGGCACCGGATTGCCTGCGCACCATATCAATGACTTCCCGCACCGTGAATCCGCGGCCATAGCCGCAGTTCATGACTTTTGATTCGCCACCGCCGGCCATGTAATCCAGAGCCATTACGTGGGCACTGGCGAGATCTTCAACGTGAATATAATCGCGAACACAGGTGCCGTCGCGGGTGTCGTAATCCGTGCCAAACACGCTCATTCCCTCGCGCTGCCCGGTTACGCACTCACAGGCTACTTTGATGAGGTGAGTCGCTTCCGGTGTCGCCTGGCCCAGCAATCCGTCCGGATTCGCACCCGCCACGTTGAAGTAGCGCAGCACAACGTAATTGAGGTCCGAGGCGGCCGCAAGGTCCATGATCATCCGCTCGCTCATCATCTTGGATGCGCCGTAGGGATTGATCGGCGCAAGGGGCAGATCTTCCGTGAGAACCGTCTGCTCCGGCGTGCCGTAAACCGCTGCGGTGGAGGAAAAAACCATATACGGCACTTTGTGCTTATCAACGGCTTTGAGAAGATTGAGCGTATTGCGAGTGTTATTGCCGTAGTACTTGAGCGGATTGGTGACCGATTCAGGGACCACAATATTGGCCGCAAAGTGCAGAACGGCCTCAAACCGATGATCGGCGAAAACCTGATCAATTTCCGCCTCGTTTGCCAAATCACCTATGACTAACTCGCCGGCCGTCACCGCCCAGCGGTAGCCGGTCGAGAGGTTGTCGAACACAACGATATCGTGGCCGGCTTCTGCCAGTTGGCGCACCACATGACTGCCGATATATCCGGCACCGCCGGTTACTAATACTTTCACTCAGAACTACTCCTTTTCCGAAACCTGTTGACGCCGCTGCCGGATTTCGGCCCGTCGGCGGCTAAAAAAATCACTGATCACCTGACTGCAGTCGTTTCTCAGAACGCCACCCAGCGTTTCTATTTGCCAATTGAGGTGGGGTTCATCCAGTGTGCGCCTGGCTGATTCGACGGCCCCGGATTTAGGCTCGCAAGTGCCGTAAACCAGCCGACTGATACGGCTGTGCACGAGCGCACCCACACACATGGTGCAAGGCTCCAGCGTGACATAAAGAGTGGCGCCACTCAGCCGGTAGTTCCCTGTTCGTTTGGCCGCATCGCGCAGCGCGCATATCTCAGCGTGGGCCGTGGGGTCACACCCGGTGATCGGCGCGTTATAGCCCGCACCCAATTCCTCTCCGTCACGGACAACAACCGCCCCTACGGGAACTTCACCTGCAGAAGCCGCCGAGACTGCCAGCGTAAGCGCGCGCGCCATCCAGTATTCATCGTTGTTCTGTGATTCCTGCATGCGACGACTCTGCTGGCAACTTCAAATGCGGATGGTCTGTGTTCGAGGCTGGTATTCGCCACAAAATAGCACTATTCACTTTTATTACCAAGCTGTCCGGTGTGGCGCAGGTTCACGGTTACGTAATGTTCCTGGCGATCGTCCACCAGAGGAATCCTGCCCTGCTCTTCTGTGCCGCATAAAACGGTGATGTGGTAGAGCGACTCGTGATACCGGTAATGAAGGGTGTACTCGTTCCAGTCAGCCGGCACGCAGGGGGCGATAATCAGATGATCTTTTTCCAGCGTCAAACCCAGCAGGCTTTCCAGGGCCA
>NZ_DRGY01000135.1 GCF_011049865.1 Marinobacter antarcticus
GCATCGTGGCGCTCAGGTAACTGCTCTTCAGGCTCGCCCCAGGTGCGATTTACCATACGCCCGCGCTGGACAGCTGGCCGCTTTTCAATTTCCTGCGCCCAACGCTGCAGATGGGTATAGGTATGCGCCTCAAGAAACTCTGCGGCATCGTAAACCTTGTTGAGCACCAAAGCGCCATACCATGGCCAGATGGCCATATCTGCGATGGTGTACTCGTCGCCCGCGATATACCGGTTGTCTGCCAACTGGCGATCCAACACGTCCAATTGCCGCTTGACCTCCATGGCGTAGCGATTGATGGGGTACTCGTACTTCTCGGGGGCATAGGTAAAGAAGTGCCCGAAGCCGCCGCCAACAAACGGTGCACTGCCCATCTGCCAGAATAACCAGTTAAGCGTCTGTGTCCGCCCGTCAATATCCTCAGGCAAAAACTGGCCAAACTTTTCTGCTAGGTAAAGCAGAATGGAGCCAGACTCAAACACCCGGACAGCGGGATCCTGGGAGCGGTCCAGCAGGGCCGGAATTTTAGAATTCGGATTAACGCCGACAAACCCGCTACCAAACTGATCGCCCTCTTGGATGCGAATCAACCAGGCATCATATTCGGCGCCACTGACGCCCCGCTCAAGCAGTTCCTCCAACATGATCGTCGCTTTTACACCGTTTGGTGTGGCCAGTGAATACAGTTGCAACGGATGCTTGCCAATGGGCAGTTCTTTCTCGTGAGTCGGGCCTGCAATGGGGCGATTAATATTGGAAAAAGCGCCACCGCTTTCAGATTCCCATTTCCAGACCTTTGGTGGAACGTAGCTTGAATCACTCATAATTATGGATGTTCCTTATTTACTGACGGCTTCGTATGCGAGTGCCATAGAATATTCCGTCGATTAGGTTGTGTATGCAACTCCACGTGCTTCACTATATAGAGACCACCGCACCCCAAGGGAGTCATACGTATGCCAATGATAGGATGGATTTTCCTGCTCATTGCCGTGGCCCTGATCATCGGCAGCCTTGTTGTATTGCGGGACTCTGCCAATAAAACGCACCTCCCTGAAGACAAGATTGATGAGATTCGCAAGCGTAAAGCCGAGCTTGAGGCGCAGGAAAAAGCTGACGATGACCAATGGTAAGCCGGGTTACTGCCTGTCTCCGTAGGCGGAATCTGTTCTTGCGGCCATAATAAAATCGTTTTTGTGCAGACCACCAATCGTATGGGTCCACCAGCTTACGGCCACCTTGCCGTATTCCAGAAGAATGGCCGGATGATGATCTTCGGCCTCAGCCAACTCACCAACCTTGTTGGTAAAGGCCAGGGCATTAACAAAGTTTTTGAATTTGAACTCTTTACATAGCTGCTCTTCGCCGCCCACTTTGACGATGTCCCAGCCCGGAACTTCTTTGCTCAATGCTTGTTTTTCCTCACCGGTGACCCTTGGGGCATCCGCGCTACACGCTTCACAGTGTTGTTCGGTAAATTCACTCATAAAAAGCCTCCAATGCTGACGTTGTTATACAAACGTGGGTTCGGTTGCGCATTTTATCAACCTGCGTCTTGAAATCAGCCCCTCTTCAGAATACTGTATATTTAAACAGTACTTCGAGATTTTATCATGAGCGAGATTCTTAACACGCTGATGCAAGATGCCCGCATCTGGCAGGGGCACAGGCACAACAAAACCACTCAGCCGGCAGAGCCCACGGGCTATCCGGTTCTGGACAACCAGCTCGGAGGCATCGGCTGGCCCCGAGGCGCCCTGAGCGAATGCCTTCTGGACGCCCCCGGCATTGGCGAGCTGTCTCTGTTAACGCCATTGATGCAGCGGCTATCAATGGCAGGCAAAACCGTATTCTGGCTGAACCCACCGCACACGCCTTATGCCCCGGCACTGGCGCGGGAAAATATCAATCTGGATCAGGTGGTCATGATTCACACCCAGAACAAAGGTGATTTACTTTGGACACTGGAGAACTGCTTGCGTTCCCCGGTCACAGGCCTGGTGATGGCCTGGCCCGGCAAGTTGGCGACCCGCGAAATCCGGCGTTTGCAGTTGGCGGCCGAAGCCGGCAGCAATGTCTGCGTGCTTTTTCGTGAACGGCGCTACGCCGAGCAGAATTCCCCGGCCGCCCTGCGCCTTGAACTGGAGCCTGGTGATCAACAGAGCCTGAAGGTGAGCGTTGTGAAGCGCCGCGGCAGTTGGCCCGGCCAACGCTGTTCGCTGGCTATGGCTCGCCGGGCGGGCCTGCTTCATAGTGAAGCGACCCGCGTGGTTCAGGGCCCCTGGCCCACATCGGCCCGGTAATTTTTTATGCTTTGGCTCTATCTGCATTTCCCTCATCTGTTGCTGGATCACATTCGCCGTACCAGTGAAAACGTCTCTGCACTGGTTATTGTGGAGGGTTCGGGGCAAAAAGTGATACAGGCCTGCCCCACTGCACAAAGCATGGGCGTGAAGGTAGGCATGCGCCTGAAAACGGCTATCAGCCTGGCGCCGGAACTGGGCATAGTAAGAGCAGATCAGCAACAAGAGGCCCGAATTCTGGAAGATCAGGCCCGCTGGCTGTATCGCTATGCGGCCCATATTGTTCTGGTTCCGCCTAACGGTTTGCTGGCCGAAGTCGGCAGCCTGCAACGGTTGTATGGCGGGCTGCCGGCGGTTTGGCAAATCGTGGAAGAGGTTTTGCACGAGCGTCAGCTTACAGCTTGGCCGGGCATTGGCCACACACCTCTGGCTGCGCGCCTGATTGCACGTAACGGCAAGGGAGAATGCACCCTCGACAAGAATCATATTCTTCGTATTATCGGCCAGATGCCCTTGTTAACCGCAGAGTTTGACGAGCGCACTTGCACGCGCCTGCAACGGCTTGGGCTGAATACTCTGGACGAGGTGTTCCGTTTATCACCGGCAGACATGGCGCGCAGGCTGTCTCCTGAAACTCTGGCGTATCTCCAGAAAATCCAGGGCTCAAGGCCCGACCCCCAGGCGCCCTGGCAACCGGCCCATTATTTCCGGCAACAGGCAGATTTTGTGCAGGACATTGAACGGTCACAGGGGCTGCTGTTTCCACTGCAACGCATACTCTCTGAGCTGGAAAAGGACCTGTGCTGGCGCCAACAGGATACCGACAGCTTGCTGCTGATGCTTCAGCACCGGCACGCAGAACCAACACGCCTTCGCATCCGCACGTCTGGCCCCGAACACCGAGCAGAAGCGTTTCTCAACCTGATCAGTCTGCGGTTTGAACAACAGCCACTGCAAGCTCCGGTTGTATCATTGCGATTAACCGTAAAACGATTTCTTGGGCGGGAAGCTCCCGGTGGCCAGGACCTGCTGGGCGAAAGCCAGGATCTGAAAGAGGCCTGGCACACCCTGATGAGCCGCCTGCAGGCAAGGCTTGGGGAAAACGCCCTGAAGCAACTTGCACCCAAAGCCGATCACCGGCCCGAACAGGCCTGGAGTGCGTCAGAAGTACGGCGTACAAGCCGCGTGGCGGCAACAACAACCAACCAACTGCCACAACGCCCCTTGTGGCTTCTGCGAGGGCCGCAACCGCTGACGGAAATCCCGCAGGCGTGGTTCACCGGCCCGGAACGGATCAGCGGCGGCTGGTGGGATGATCGACGGGTGCACCGGGATTATTACATTGCTCAACTGAGCAACGGCCAGTTGGCTTGGGTATTCCGGGATGTACGGGAAGGCTGGTTTGTACACGGCTGGTTTGGCTGATGAGCACCCCCTCCTACGCCGAGTTGTTCTGTTTCAGCAACTTCACCTTTCTGACCGGAGCCTCTCACCCCCATGAGCTTGCAGAACGCGCCCTGGAACTTGGGTATACTGCCCTGGCGATCACCGATATCTGCTCGGTGGCAGGCATTCCCCGTGCCTGGGCCGCTTTAAAGGGAAGCCCTGTAAAACTGATTACCGGAAGCTGGTTTGAACTGGAGGATGCCCCGCCCGATGCCAGCACGCCCCGGTTTATTCTTTTGGCCCGAACCCGCAAGAGCTATGGGCAGCTTTGCCAGCTTATAACCACCGCTCGCCGCCGGGCAGAAAAGGGACAGTACCAGCTTTTCCACACAGACGTAGAAACCCATGCTCTGGATGACTGCCTGTGCCTGTGGCTACCGCCCTCAGCGGCTGAAGCCAATGCAGACCAGGCTCAGTCTTGCGGCGAATGGTTACTCCGGCTGTTTGAACACCGCCTCTGGATTGCCGCCGCCCGCACTCTGGAATCCGGCGAGGAACAACACCTGGCCCGTGTCCGCTGGCTCTCTGACCACCTGCGCTGCCCGATTACAGCCACCGGCGAGGTGCATATGCACAGCCGAGAGCGGCAACCGCTGCAGGATGTGCTCGCCGCCTTGCGCAACCACGAAAGCCTGGAAAGCGCCGGCCACTGCCTGTTCCAGAATGGTGAGCGCTACCTGCGGCCGCTGCCAGTACTGCAGCGGCTATTTCCGGAAACCTGGCTGAAAGAATCTCTGTGCATTGCCAAACAGTGCACCTTTGAGCCCGGCAGCCTGCGCTACGAATACCCTCCAGACCTTGTGCCCGAGGGAGACACCCCCGCGGCTTACCTGAAACGGTTGACCCAGGAGGGCGAACGGCAACGTTATCCGGAAGGCACGCCCTTGTCTGTTCAGGCTCTGATCCGCAAAGAACTGGGCCTTATTTCAGAGATGAAATACGAACATTATTTTCTCACCATTCACGACATTGTTGCCTTCGCCCGCAGCCGCGGCATTCTGTGCCAGGGCCGCGGTTCGGCTGCCAACTCCGCAGTGTGCTATTGCCTGGGTATTACTGAAGTAAATCCAGCCCAGGTGGACCTGCTGTTTGAGCGTTTCATTTCCAAAGACAGAGATGAGCCACCGGATATCGACGTGGATTTTGAGCATGAGCGCCGGGAAGAAGTTATTCAGTATATCTACCGCCGATACAGCCGGGAGCGGGCCGCACTGGCCGCAACGGTTATTCGCTATCGCCCCCGCAGCGCCATCCGGGACGTAGGCAAAGCGCTGGGGTTTGATCCGGCCCTGGTGGAGCAACTATTGGAAGGCATTGACTGGCGCGACAAAGCTACCAACTGGCGTCAGCAGATTCTCGATAAACGCCTGACCCGCAACCCAAAGGTTGCCGATCAGTTCTTTGCGTTGGTGAACACCCTGCTCGGCTTTCCCCGCCACCTGTCCCAGCATGTGGGCGGCTTTGTGATCAGCGCCGGGCCGCTGGCCGATCTGGTTCCGGTGGAAAACGCCGCCATGGCCGACCGCACCGTCATCCAATGGGACAAAGACGATCTGGAAAGCCTGGGCCTGATGAAAGTGGACGTGCTCGCACTGGGCATGCTCACCGCTATACGCAAAGCTCTGGAACTGATCAGCAAACAGAAAGGCCAACCCTTGCGAATGCAAGACATACCCCAGGAAGACCCTGCCACCTACAACATGCTGCAAAAAGGCGACAGCATCGGCGTATTCCAGGTGGAATCCCGCGCCCAGATCAACATGCTGCCCAGGTTGAAACCCGCAACCTACTACGACCTGGTGATTGAAGTCGCTATTGTTCGCCCTGGCCCCATTCAGGGCGACATGGTGCATCCTTACTTGCGCCGGAAACATGGGTTGGAACCGGTGAATTATCCCAACGATGCCGTACGTGGCGTGCTCGAGCGCACCTTGGGCGTGCCCATTTTTCAGGAGCAGGTTATCAAACTGGCCATGGTCGCTGCCGGCTTCACGGCCGGCGAAGCCGACAAGCTTCGCCGCGCCATGGCCGCCTGGAAATCTCACGGCGATATGACCCAATTCCGGGAAAAGCTCATTACAGGCATGCTCGACAACGGACACGACGCTGATTTTGCCGAGCGTCTCTACCTGCAAATTTGCGGTTTCGGCGGCTATGGCTTTCCGGAATCCCACGCCGCCAGCTTCGCCTTGCTGGTTTACGTCTCCGCATGGATCAAACGACACCATCCAGCCGCCTTTTACTGCGCCCTTCTCAACAGCCAACCCATGGGGTTTTACTCCCCATCGCAACTGGTACAGGACGCACAGCGCCATGACGTGACCGCGTTACCGCCAGACGTAAACAGTAGTCAGTGGGATCACACTCTGGAAGGCCCCGACGATCAACTGCGCCTGGGTTTGAGAATCATCCAGGGATTTTCAACAGGCGCCGCCGAACGCCTGTGCCAACATCGCCCCGAAACCGGCTACCGGTCTTCCGCTGAATTGCGCCGCTTAGCGGGCCTCAACCAGCGCGAAATGGAACTGCTGGCCGGCGCTAACGCCATGCCGGCCTTCGCCTCTAATCGCCACCAGGCATACTGGCAACTGCTGGGCCACGAACAACCCGCCAAGCTTTTTTCGACAATAATAGAAGCAGCAGAAGACAACGAAAGCTACAAGCACCACGATCCCGAAACCTGCAACCAACTGCCGGAACCCACCGAAGGCCAGAGCGTACTCGCCGACTACGCCAGCCAAGGCCTGACCCTGCAACGCCACCCACTGGCCCTGCTCCGGGAACAGGGCCACTTACAGTTCTGTCTCAGCGCCGAACAACTCAAAACCACCAAAGCCGGCATCCCCGTACAAGTAGCCGGCCTGGTGACCGGCCGCCAACGCCCCGGCACATCCTCCGGCGTTACCTTCGTTACACTGGAAGACGAAACCGGCAACGTTAACGTCGTCGTCTGGCTGGAAACCGCTCGCCGGCAACGCAAACCGTTACTCACCGCGCGACTGTTACACGTGAAAGGTATTCTGGAAAGAGAAGGAGAGATTGTTCACATAATGGCAGGAAAGCTCTCGGACCTGAGCCACCTGATAAAAACGCTCCCGATCAACTCCCGGGATTTTCAGTAAACCCGCACCGGCTCAAACTCCCAAGGCCACGCCCTTAAAAGCAAAAACCCCACCAAACTAACGCATGGCGGGGTTTTCGGTGCAGTGGAGAATGATCAGGTAAGCAGTTTAATCATCACACCCGCTGCAACAGCAGAGCCAATGACACCCGCAACGTTCGGGCCCATGGCGTGCATCAGCAGGAAATTGTGCGGATTCGCCTCAAGACCCACCTTGTTGGACACCCGCGCTGCCATCGGCACAGCAGACACACCCGCAGAGCCAATCAACGGGTTAATTGGCTCCTTGGTGAACTTGTTCATCAGCTTGGCCATCAGAACACCACAAGCCGTACCCACACAAAATGCCGCCATACCCAGCAACAGAATGCCCAGGGTCTGTAAATCCAGGAACTTGTCAGCGCCCAATTTGGAACCCACAGAAAGACCCAGAAAGATGGTCACAATGTTGATCAGCGCATTCTGGGACGCATCGCTCAAACGCTCGACAACGCCACATTCTCGCATCAAATTACCGAAACAGAACATACCCAGTAGTGGCGCCGCATCCGGCAAAAATAAAGCGGTCGCAACCAGCACCACAATCGGGAATATAATTTTTTCCCTCTTGTTCACCGGGCGCAACTGGGACATCTTGATCGCCCGCTCTTTTTTCGTCGTCAACGCCCTCATGATGGGCGGCTGGATCATCGGAACCAGAGCCATATAGGAATACGCGGCAACCGCAATGGCACCTAACAGGTGCGGTGCAAGAATGCTCGACACATAAATGGACGTCGGGCCGTCAGCACCACCGATAATGCCGATCGCCGCTGCCTCAAGAATGGTGAAGTCCATGGCACCGCTCCAGTTGAGCAGTGCTGCACCAATAACGGTACCAAAAATACCGAACTGAGCGGCCGCACCAAGCAGCATTGTTTTCGGGTTAGCCAGCAGCGGACCAAAGTCCGTCATGGCCCCGACACCCATAAAGATTATCAGCGGGGCCGCGCCACTTGCGATAGAAACGGAGTAGAAGTTGTAAAGCATACCGTTGGTATAACCCAAGCTCTGGGCAACGACACCGGCCTGCTGAACCGTTGCATAATCTGCAACCTTGTAAGCCTCCTTGAGCGCCCCCAAAACCTCTGGGGTGACCACCTGCCCTGACTGAAAACCAACGTCCAGAACACTTGCAAGCGCGGCAAGCGCATCCGGATTCGCAAAATGGATCGCATTTTCCGCCGCAGACAGGGCGAGCCCAGCCTCCGGGATGTTCGCCAGAATGCCACCAAAACCAATCGGAACCAGCAGCAACGGCTCAAAGCCCTTACGGATGGCAAGGAACAGCAGAAGAAGACCGACACAGATCATGAAGAACTGGCCGATTGATAGATTAAACAGGCCACTGCCTGTCCACAACGTCATTAATTTATCCATGGAATGCTGGCCCTTTATGCGATTGTCAGCATTTCATCATCAGGAGAGACGGCATCGCCGACCTTGATGAAGACTTCGCCGACGGTGCCGGCCTTAGACGCGCGAATCTCGGTTTCCATTTTCATGGCTTCGAGAATAATCAGCACATCGCCTTCTTCAATGGTGTCACCCGGTGAAACCAGTACCTTGAAAATGTTGCCACCCAGAGGCGCAAGAACAGGCTCGCCTTCACCGGCGGCCGGAAGAGGCGCAGAAGACCCGGCCGATACGGCTCCGCCCTCACCCTGAATCTGGGAAATTTCACCACCTTCAGAAACCGCAACCACGTACTTCTTACCATTAACATCAACGGTATAGGTTTCGGGGCCGCTGGATTTTTTAGCCGGATGTGCATCTTCAGCCGTAGGAACCGGCTCAAAGGCGTCCGGATTGCCGCGATTTTCCAGGAATTTCAGGCCGATCTGCGGAAACAGAGCATAAGTAAGCACATCGTCAACGCTGTTATCCGCCAGCTTGATGCCTTTCTCGTCCGCCATTTTTTTCAATTCGTCGGTCAGTTTGTCCATTTCCGGCTCAATCTGATCGGCCGGACGGCAGGTAATCGCTTCTTTCCCGTCCAGAACGCGCTCCTGAAGCTCCTTGTTGAACGGCGCCGGCGCGGAGCCATATTCGCCCTTCAGAATGGCAGAGGTTTCCTTGGAGATAGACTTGTAACGCTCACCGGTAAGAATGTTCAGAACCGCCTGAGTGCCAACAATCTGGGACGTTGGCGTTACCAACGGGATATATCCCAGATCTTCACGAACCCTGGGGATTTCCGCCAGCACCTCATCAAACCTGTCTGCGGCGTTCTGCTCTTTGAGCTGGCCTTCCATGTTGGTTAGCATGCCGCCAGGAACCTGGGCAATCAGGATGCGGGTATCCGTACCCCGCAGGCTACCTTCGAACTTCGCATACTTCTTGCGCACTTCACGGAAGTAACTGGCAATCTCTTCAAGCAGATTCAGGTCAAGGCCGGTGTCACGGTCTGTACCTTCCAGAATGGCTACGATTGCTTCGGTGGGCGAATGGCCATAGGTCATACTCATTGAAGAGATGGCCGTGTCCACGTTATCAATACCGGCTTCTGCTGCCTTGATGGCGGTGGCGGTAGACATGCCGGTGGTGGCGTGACACTGCATGTGAATCGGGATATCCAGTTCTTTTTTCAGACGGGTGACCAGATCAAAGGCCACATAGGGCTTGAGAATGCCCGCCATGTCCTTGATGGCAATGGAATCCGCGCCCATGTCTGCGACTTCCTTCGCCAGCTCAACCCACATCTCAATGGTGTGCACCGGGCTGGTGGTGTAGGCAATCGTGCCCTGTGCGTGCTTGCCGGTTTTACGCACGGCCTTGATGGCAGTCGCCAGGTTGCGCGGATCGTTCATGGCGTCAAAAATACGGAACACGTCAATGCCATTTTCAGCGGCACGTTCTACAAACCGCTCTACCACGTCATCCGCATAATGCCGGTAGCCCAGCAGATTCTGGCCACGCAGCAGCATTTGCTGAGGCGTATTAGGCATGACTTTTTTCAGTTCACGGATGCGCTCCCAAGGATCTTCACCCAGATAACGGATACAGGAGTCAAAGGTGGCGCCACCCCAGGACTCCAGAGACCAGAAACCAACTTTGTCGAGCTTCTCGGCAATGGGCAGCATGTCGTCGAGCCGCATACGGGTGGCAAGCAGGGACTGGTGGGCGTCGCGAAGTATGACGTCCGTAATCCCCAGCGGTTTCTTTGTATCAGTCATCGTGTCAGCCTTCTCTTTAAAGGTTCTATCTAATCGGTTACCGGGTCACTTCTTGTGGCGCGACCGGAATTGTACAATCGCCTTTTTGATCGCCTCTGCCGTATCAGGATCAACCGATGCCGGTGCCCTGTTTTTGGCACGAGGTGTTTTGGCCGGGGTTACCGGCTCAGGCGGCGCAAACCGGGTAAGCAGTTTGGACATAAGCAGAGTCGCGAATACCAGAACAATCAGAAACGCGAACACGAAACCCATACCCGCAACCATCAGATCGACGGCTTGTGACATCAGCTCATCCATAGTGAATAGCTACCTGTTATTGTTTATGGATTTTCCCGGGAACACTGAAACACCCAAGACGTATGTTCAGGGCGAATCAAAGCCAACCGAGAGGCAAAATCCTGCGTAATTTACCGGTTTCGCACGGTGTGAGCAACCAATATACAAATAGATATACGAACTTTCCGAGTGGTCTCCGACACGCCTGACTCGCCCCAAAAGCCCATAGGCCGGCTTTCAGACCAGCCTGACTCTTAGCTTGCGACCCTTTATTTTCCCATCTTCCAGGCGTTTCATAGCTCGCTTGGCCTGCCCCGCTTCTACGGCAACGAAACACTGAAAATCAAACAGATCGATTTTACCCACAGACTGGCCGTTAAGCCCTGCTTCGCCGGTAAGTGCGCCAAGCACATCACCCGGCCGGAGTTTTTCCTTGCGCCCGGCCGCGATACAAAGGGTTTTCATTGCGGGCACGATTGGTTGCGGTGGAATTGACAGCAAAATCTCCGAGTCGCCCCAAACCACCGGGCGGCCACGCTCGCTTTCAAGACGGTTAATTTTGTGTCCCTGGGCCGGGCTGCACAGAGTAACCGCCAGCCCAGTCTCCCCTGCACGTCCAGTGCGCCCTATACGATGAGTGTGCACTTCGGGGTCCCGAGCCGGCTCGGCGTTGATAACCAGGGGCAAGGCCTTTATGTCCAGCCCGCGGGCGGCCACATCTGTTGCGACCAGCACCTGACAGCTCTGATTTGAAAAACGCACCAGTACACTGTCACGCTCACGCTGCTCCAGATCACCATGCAGAGCCATAGCCGAGAAATCTTGGGCCATAAGCTCTGCTGCCAGCTCATCACACTGTTGCTTCATAGCGCAGAACACCAGGCACGAAGCCGGTTGATGCTCAGATAGCAAACTCACGATGGCACGGGTGCGCTCCGGGGCAGGAATTTCATAAAACAGTTCATGAATATCAGCGTTCGTGCTTTGAGATTCGGCCCGCACGTCTACAGGCTCACGCTGAAAACCTGCGCTGAGTTTTCGAATAGGCTCAGGCCAGGTGGCCGAGAACATCAACGTTTGACGCTGCTTCGGTGTATAGCCAAGAATTTCTTCCATGGCGTCCTGAAATCCCATATCCAGCATTCGGTCTGCTTCATCCAGAACCAGAGTGGTGAGACGCTTCAGATCCAGGGTGCCTTTGCGCAGGTGATCTGCAATCCGTCCCGGCGTGCCCACAACAATATGAGCCCCATGGGCCAGTGAGCCAATCTGTGGGCCGATAGACACGCCACCGCAGAGCGTGAGAACTTTGATATTCTCCTGCGCCCGGGCCATTTCCCGCAGCGCTTTCGCGACCTGATCCGCCAGCTCACGGGTTGGGCACATCACCAGCCCCTGAACCGCAAACAACTTCGGTTTCAGGCTTTCAATAAGCCCGATACCAAAGGCTGCTGTTTTACCACTGCCGGTCTTGGCCATGGCAATCACATCCCGCCCGGCCAGGCAGTGCGGCAGCGCACGGGCCTGAATGTCCGTCGGCTCGGCAAAACCCAACTGGGCAAGATTGGCCTGCATGGCTGCAGACAGATCAAGTTCTTTAAAGGAAGGCATACAAGAAAATCCCGGAATCAGCGATTGCTGGTTAAGAAGGTAAACATGAGGGCGTATACTGTCGCGCTAGAATACCAGAGTTTATGACCAAATAATGGAGTTATCCCATGGCGTCCCTGCAGGATCAGCTATTGAAAGCGGGCCTGGCCGACCAGAAAAAGGCCAAAGCTATTCGCAACGAAAAACACAAGCAGCGCAAACAGCAGCCCAAAGGTACGGTGCAGGTCAATGAAACAGAAATCCGCGCTCGCCAAGCCCGAGACGAAAAAGTCGAGAGCGACCGTCAACTGAACCTTAAACGCCAACAGGAAGCCGAGAAAAAAGCGGTCCAAGCCCAGATTCGCCAGTTGGTGGATACCAATCGGCTGGATCGCAGCCGGGGGGATACGTCTTACCAATTCGTGCACGACAAAAAAATCAAGAAACTGTACGTGGACGACGTCCTGGCTGATCAATTATCACGCGGCCGGCTCGCGATTGTCTTCGTCAATGACCAGTACGAGATTGTCGCCGACGGCGTAGCGCGCAAGATTATCGAGCGCGATGAGCAGGCGGTGGTTGTGCTTCACGATCGCAAAAAAGATGATGTCGGGGAAGATGATCCTTATGCAGGTTATGAAATTCCAGATGACCTGATGTGGTAATGACTTATCTCACGCTTTAAGGAAATACTATGAAACTTGCAACCTTCTTCGGCAACATGAGCATTCGAAGCAAGTTGGCAGGCGGTTTTGCGCTGTTATTGGTGCTCACTATTGTCGTGGGCATTGTTGGCAGCCAGGCGCTGGACACTTACAGCCAGCGCTCCGGCATCGTAGCCATGCTGGGCCAGGTAAATACTGGCCTGACAGAAGCCCGCGTTGAAGAAAAAAACTTTTTGTTGTCAGGTGATGCGGAAAATGTCCGCGCCTCCCGGGCCCACGGCGATGATGTTCTTGAGATCACACGCCGTATCAAACCTCTACTGGTGGTTGATGCAGACCTCGCCGTTCTGGAAAGTATCCAGGCGGACATTGAGAAATATCAGCGACTGATGAGCAATGTGGAATCAAACACCAACCAGCGGCAGGAGTCTCTGAGCAGGCTTGAGACGAAAGCAAGGGTTTTGGGATCCTCTCTCAATGCACACAGTTCGCTGTTTTTTGCATCGGCAATGTTTGAAGACATGCGCCGCTCGGAGCGGAAGTTTCTCGGAGAGCGTGATCCTCTCAGCGTTAAATCCTACCTCGAGGACGCAAAACGGATCCAAGGGCCTTTGAAATCGGCTGCGATCAGCGCAGAGGAAAAAGATCAGGTCATCAAGGCACTGGAATCCTACGTGGACGAATTTCAAGCGGTTGTAGGGCTGACCGAGTCCAGCGAACAGCTTTCACAGGATATGGTCATAACCGCCAGGCGGGTCATCGAATCCGCGAACGGCCTGCGGGAAATTCAGGTGACTAAAATGGAAATCGACCAGAAGCATGCCACCATGTTGATCTTCGGCACAACCGGTGTCGCTGTGCTACTCGGCATTTTGATGGCGTATCTGATCACTCGTGCCATCACGTCCCCCATCAATCATGCGGTGGTCGTCGCTTCGGAAGTTGCCTCCGGCAATTTGTCCATTCGTATCGATAACAACCGCACCGATGAGATAGGCCACCTGATGGCGGCCTTGGCAACTATGGTGAGTAACTTGCGTGAGCTGGTGCGAAGCATTGAATCCGGCGCCACCAATATTGCGGCATCTGCAGAAGAGCTTTCAACCGTTACCAGCCAGACCAGTGATGGCATTAACCGCCAGAAGCATGAAACCGATCAGGTGGCCACGGCGATGAATGAGATGACCGCGACGGTAGCCGAAATTGCCCGCAACGCCGAGCAGGCCTTTACCGTTGCTTCGGATGCGGCCAACCAGGCTACTGAGGGTGAACACGAGGTCAGAGAAACCGTCAATCAAGTGAACAGCCTGACCCAGGAAGTAAACCAGAGCATGGCAATCATTCAAGGCCTACAGAAGGAAACGACCAGCATAGGAACGGTCCTGGATGTGATCAAGACGGTCGCGGAACAAACGAACCTGCTGGCGCTGAATGCTGCCATTGAGGCGGCCCGTGCGGGAGAGCAAGGCCGCGGATTCGCTGTGGTTGCCGACGAAGTGCGCTCCCTGGCCCGTCGAACCCAGAGCTCTGCTCAGGAAATCGAGACACTTGTCACCTCGCTGCAGAATAGTGCGAAGAACTCGGTGTCCGCAATGGAATCCAGCGCGACACTGGCTTCTGATACCCTCACACGGGCCACTGCGACCGGAACATCTATTGAGCGAATCACCCGCTCGGTGGATGAAATCAAGCAGTACAATAACCAGATTGCAACAGCGTCTGAGCAACAAACGTCTGTCGCGGAAGAGATCAATCAGAACGTCACCAGTATTCGTGACGTTACCGATCAATCTGCTGCGTCCTCACATCAGACAGCCCGTTCCAGTTTGGAGCTGGCGAGGCTTGGCAGTGAGTTGCAGGCTCTGGTATCCAGGTTCCGGCTCTGAGCAAACTCAGATTGTCTGTTCATCCCGTGCCTGTTCGTCCAACGCCTCACGGATAGCGCGCACGGCGGCAACCGACTCGGGGTTGTCGCCGTGAACGCACAGGGTATTGGCCTCAAGGAACAACGGTTTGCCATTGATCGCTTGTAGACTCTCGCCGCGGGAAATGGCGAGCACCTGGCGCAGAATCGTATCGGAATCATGATGCACTGCACCGGGCGCGCTCCTGGGTACAAGGTATCCCTGTTCGTCGTACGCACGATCGGCAAACGCCTCCAGCAGTAACTCAACCTTGTATTCAGCGCACAGGGCTTTCAGCGGTTGATTATCGGCCGTCGTCATTGCCATCAACGCCAGTTTTCCCGGAGACTGGCTCAACGCCCTGAGAATGGCCCGCAAAAGAGATTCGTTTCGCATCATGTCGTTGTACAACGCGCCATGAGGCTTGACGTAGCTGAGCTGCCCACCCTGGGCTGCAGCAATTTGGCCCAGCGCACCCACTTGATAAAGCACCATAGCCTGAACTTCATCCGGGCTACACACCATTGAACGTCGCCCAAATCCCTGCAAATCCGGGTAAGCCGGGTGAGCACCCAGTGTTACCTTATGCTTCAGTGCCAGTTCTACCGTTTTATACATAACCAGTGGATCCCCGGCATGGAAGCCGCAGGCGATGTTCGCCTGGTCAACATACGGCATCACCTGATCGTCCAGCCCCATGGTCCAGGCGCCATAGCTTTCACCAATATCGCAATTCAGTAGCATGTCATTCCCCTGTCAAGGTGGATAAATGGATGGCAGCCCAAGCAACCAACCGTTAACAATACCTGTTTCATCATTTCTTAAGTCTACATCAATCCCACCGGGGAACTCATATGCACGCTATTGGGCATATGCCAAGCTCTGGCCCACACCCTCCAAGCCTTCAACACCGGCCGAGCTGCACCGTTTCCCGCTGGTTAAATCATAGACCTTTAAAATAATTTATTGATAATTTATCGGCATTACAATGACGTTTTTCCAACATTTTTTCGTTAATAGGTTTGACAGCCGCTCGCCATACAACTAATTTTGATCAGATAAAGCACAGAACAGATGTCCATTCCGTGCTTTACAAACTACAACAACAGACACAACTGACGTACACCGTGACTGTCAGTGCCAGGAGACAAACATCATGCAAAAAAGCACCAAACTCCCTCGCCAACACGTTGCTTCTGCTCGTTATATGAAGCGTATTGGCGGCGTGCTCACTGCCGCCGCTCTGACGCTGGCGGTTGGCAGCGCCCAGGCCACAGAGTGGGATATGCCCACGCCCTATGGCGATTCCAACTTCCACACCGTCAACATTCGCCAGTTTGCTGACGATGTGCGGGAAGCTACTGACGGCGAACTGGACATTACCGTTCACAGCAGCGGTTCGCTGATCAAACACCCAGAAATCAAAAACTCTGTACGCCGCGGGCTGGTTCCCATTGGCGAATTGATCATGTCGCGCCTTGCAAACGAAGACCCACTGTTTGAAGTTGATTCAGTGCCCTATCTCGCCAGCGATTACGATCAGGCCTGGAAACTATGGCAAGCATCAAAAGGTGTGCTTTCCGAGCGTTTGAAAGCCCAACGCCTGAAGCTTCTTTTTGCCGTGCCCTGGCCCCCTCAGGGCATTTATACCCAGTTCGAGGTGAAAACCGGAGAAGAACTGAAAGGTGTAAAAATGCGCGCTTATAACAAATCCAGCGAACGGCTTGCCGAGTTACTTGGCGCACTACCGACTCAGGTAGAAGTGCCCGATATCCCGACCGCGTTTGGCACAGGCCGCGTTGATGCAATGATCACGTCGCCCTCTACCGGCGCCAATACCCGCGCCTGGGATTACCTCACGAACTTTAACCATGCACAGTTGTGGCTTCCCAAAAACATGGTGATTGTTAACGCAAAAGCGTTTGACAGCCTGCCTGAAGAAACCCAAAAAGCACTCGAAGACGCCGCTAAAGTAGCTGAAAAGCGGGGCTGGGAAGCAAGCAAAGCAGAAACAGACGCCAAGATAAAAATCATGCGTGACAACGGCATTGAGGTGTCTGAGCCTTCGCCTGAGCTGGTCAAGCGCCTGAAAAAGGTTGGCGATACCATGACAGAGGAATGGCTTGAGCGTGCCGGCGAAAGCGGCCAGGCTCTGATTGACGCGTACAACAAGCAGTAATCACGAGGCAGCCCCAGGCACCGGGTAGCCAGTGTCTGGGGCTAGAACCCTTTCTGCCCTGCAATACGGGTCACAACAAGAGGACAAGCCCGTGCGCAGAGCACTCGATGCGTTTTACAGGCTAGGCGGCGCGCTCTCAGCGCTGAGCCTAACACTTATCATGGTAATGATCGTGGCGCAGGTTCTGGGGCGCGTACTCGACAAACTGCTGGTGTGGGCGGGTTTCGATGCTCTGGGACTTAGTATACCCGGGCTTGCTGAAATTGCGGCGTTTTTGCTGCTAGGCGCAACATTTTTTGGTCTTGCCTACACATTCTGGCAAGGCGGACACATCCGCGTCACCCTGGTGCTTCAGTACCTTCCCGAATCCTTACATCGTGTCATGGACATGATGGTCACTCTGGTTGCCACCGCTATTACCGGCTTTGCCACATGGCAGAGCGCTCGCCTGGCACTGGACAGCTTCGATTATGGTGACCTATCAATCGGCATGGTACCCGTACCGCTCTGGATACCGCAGGCTGCCATGACCCTTGGCTTGGCGTGGCTATTGATCGCTTTACTGGACGCTTTTTTTTCGCTCGCCAGCGGCCAGATTACACAACTAAACAACGAAGCACCTCAGGAGTAAGCTCATGGAAATGATCTGGATGAGCTTGTTACTGCTGTGTCTGCTTTTAGTGCTCCTGGCCGGAGGGCTTTGGGTTGCGTTTTCATTAACCGCCATCGGTTGCATTGCGCTGTATTTTTTCAGCGGTATCCCGGTAGGCGACAGTCTTTCTACAGCGTTTTACAGCGCCAGCGTATCCTGGGATCTGGCCGCGCTGCCAATGTTTATCTGGATGGGCGAAGTTCTGTTTCGCTCGCGTCTATCCGAAGAGATGTTCCGCGGCATTTCCCCCTGGGTCGGCAAGGTGCCCGGGAAACTGCTGCACACCAACATCATCGGCTGCGGTATTTTCGCGGCGATCTCCGGATCATCAGCCGCGACTGCCGCGACCATCGGTAAAATGTCCATACCGGAACTCACCAAGCGTGGTTATAACAAGAACCAGATTCTGGGAACGCTGGCCGGATCGGCCACTCTGGGGCTGCTGATTCCGCCTTCGATTATTCTGATTGTTTACGGAGTGGCAACGGAACAGTCCATCGCCCGCCTCTTCGTGGCGGGGATCCTTCCCGGTTTGATGCTGATGTTTCTGTTCGCGGGCTACGTGATGATCTGGTCACTGATGAACCCGTCCGGGGTGCCGGTGGGCGAGGCCGAATCCTTCTCGTTCAAGGAAAAAGTGCAACGCAGCCGGCCCCTTATTCCGGTGATGTTGCTGATTGTCGGGGTGATTGGCTCAATCTATGCGGGTCTGGCGTCCCCCACAGAATCGGCCGCTATAGGTGTCGCTCTGGCGCACCTTCTGTCGTGGAAAAGCGGCTCATTGAACTGGAACACCTTCTCAAACGGCCTGATGGGTACCGTTAAAACCTCATCAATGATTGCGTTCATTCTTGTAGGCGCGCACTTCCTGACGACCGCGATGGGCTTTACAGGTATTCCGCGGGAGCTCGCCGCCTGGATTGACACCCTGGGCCTGTCACCTTACATGCTGTTGATGGCACTGACTCTGTTTTTCATTCTTCTGGGATGCTTTCTGGACGGCATCTCGGTTGTGGTGCTGACCACATCCGTGATTCTGCCAATGGTAGAGGCCGCCGGCATTGATCCTCTGTGGTTTGGCATCTACCTCGTCATCGTTGTAGAGATGAGCCAGATTACGCCGCCGGTGGGTTTCAATCTGTTCGTGATTCAAGGCCTGACCGGGGAAAACATTTTGCGAATCGCCTGGGCAGCGCTGCCCTACTTCCTTTTGATCCTCAGTGGCGTGATTCTCATCACCCTGTTCCCGGCAATCGTGACGTATCTGCCCAGCAAGATGGGCAACTGATAAAGTCTTGAGCGGATAATCCAAAGCAACACAATTGATAAAGAGCACTTGCTTGATCATGAAAAAAACCAATGATACCCCGCAGGATTCGGATAACAGCAGCACGCATCGTAAAGTGGGCCCTATCGTATCGTCCGCCCACCTCGCCTCTAACAGCGCAATGGAATTGTCTGAGCTGGAGTTCGGGCTGATTGTTGCCGGCAACGCGTTTAACCGATGGATGGTGCGCTGCATGAACGCAGCCGGCTTACCCGAATTAAGCCCGCTGGACATTCTGGTTTTGCACAGCGCGAACCATCGTGACCGCGCCAAGAAAACGGCTGATATCTGCCTGGTGCTGAACGTAGAAGACAGCCATACCGTGACCTACGCGCTCAAGAAGCTGTTAAAACACGAGGTGGTCAAATCGGAAAAACACGGTAAAGAGACCTTTTATTCAGCCACAGAAAAGGGCAAAGCGGTATGCCGTCGTTATCGCGAAATACGTGAAGAGTGCCTGGTGGATTCGTTACGAACGCTGGGATTCTCGGGCGCCGACACCGGAGCAGTGGCAGGCTTCCTGAGGGGCATATCCGGGCTTTACGATCAGGCGGCGCGCTCTGCGGCGTCACTGTAAGTTGTTACGCCCGGAAGGCGCCCACAAGGCCATTTGAGCCCGGGCCATATCAAACGGCGTGGTTGTGCGGCCCTCCTCCTTATACCCGCGCACGTGAAGATTATGATGATTGGTGCGGCTGTAGAGTCATCAGATCAACCACATTAATCACCCGGACTCTGAGCTCAGGGCATACTGGCTCAGTATGTCGACAGCCGCTAAACGGATCACACGCCTATTTACCATAGCACTTCAAGTGACATCGAACACAATGCAAAACGCCCCAACCTGTGGAGTGCACAAGCTGAGGCGCTTTGGCTTTAATTTGGCGCGGCTGGGAGGATTCGAACCTCCGACCGCTCGGTTCGTAGCCGAGTACTCTATCCAGCTGAGCTACAGCCGCCTAACGTCTTTCACTCGAGATCGGGCAGAGCCTTTTCAAGAGGGTATTGCAAGTAGTGGCGCGGCTGGGAGGATTCGAACCTCCGACCGCTCGGTTCGTAGCCGAGTACTCTATCCAGCTGAGCTACAGCCGCGCATTGATCACTTACTGTGGTTGATTGCTAGTTCAACCTGTTCTGCTTTTCTTTCTAAAAAAGAAAATGGCGGAGAGGGAGGGATTCGAACCCTCGGTACACTTTCGCGTACGGTTCCTTAGCAGGGAACTGGTTTCAGCCACTCACCCACCTCTCCTTGAGAACGGGGCGTATACTACCATAATTTTTCTGTTTTCATAGGGTTGACACAATTTTTTTAACTTACCTTTCCCCCAAAAACAAAAAAACCGCTCGGGTCACACCTGAACGGCCTTTCTCAATGCTCAGCTGTTGCCAGGCTCCGGCTCATCCCCGTCTTTTTCAGATTGGATACGCTGATAAATTTCTTCCCTGTGCACTGCAACTTCTTTCGGCGCATTCACACCAATCCGCACCTGATTACCCTTCACTCCCAGCACGGTAACGGTAACATCGTCACCGACCATGAGAGTTTCACCAACGCGGCGAGTTAAGATCAACATGTCCCTTATCCCCTATTCAGAGCTACCTGTTCCGACAAGTAATGTTTTAATTAGTTCGACGTTTATAGTGACGCCACTGGTTAATCGACAGACGCATATTCCCTTATACGGCTGCATACGATCAGAAGCCCAAAAAGCGCGTCTCTTTTTTACAGGGTTTCTTCTACCCCGGGTTTGTCGAGCTCGAACGCACTGTGAAGGGCTCGAACCGCAAGCTCAAGATATTTCTCGTCAATCACCACAGAGATCTTGATTTCTGATGTGGAGATCATTTGAATGTTAATGCCCTCAACCGAAAGCGCTTCAAACATCTTGGTCGCAACACCCGCATGAGAACGCATCCCTACCCCAACAATACTGACCTTCGCAATCTTGGTATCGCCACTAACCTCACGGGCACCCAGTTCGTCCGCAACACGTTGAAGCACTTCTTTCGCGCGCTTGAAATCGTTGCGGTGAACGGTAAACGTGAACGCCGTGCGGTTATCTTCACCCACGTTCTGAACAATCATGTCCACATCGATGTTCGCTTCGCTCACCGGTTTCAGAATACGGAGTGCGCTGCCCGGGGTGTCAGGCACACCCGAGATCGTAACTTTGGCTTCATCACGGTTAAAAGCGATGCCGGAGACAACCGGTTTTTCCATGGCGTTAGTTTCCTCAAGAGTAATCAGAGTGCCCTCACCTTCCTCGAAGCTGGAGAGAACCCTTAACGGAACGTTGTATTTACCCGCGAACTCTACGGCGCGAATCTGCAGTACTTTGGAACCCAGGCTCGCCATTTCCATCATTTCTTCGAACGTAATCCGATCCAGGCGACGCGCTGTGTCCACCACCCTTGGATCGGTGGTGTAAACGCCGTCTACATCCGTGTAGATCTGGCACTCATCCGCCTTTAACGCAGCCGCAAGGGCAACCGCCGTTGTGTCTGAGCCACCCCGGCCCAGGGTGGTAATGTTGCCATTTTCATCAACTCCCTGAAAACCAGCCACTACCACCACGCGGCCAGCATTCAGATCGTCGCGCATGCGATGATCGTCGATTTCGCTGATGCGCGCTTTGGTGTGCATGCTGTCTGTCAGTATGCGAACCTGAGGCCCGGTATACGAGCGAGCATCGCACCCACGCTTCTGCAGAGCCATGGAAAGAAGCGCAATCGTGACCTGCTCTCCGGTAGAGACCAGAACGTCCATCTCGCGGGGCGTGGGCTCTTCCATTATAGCGTTAGCCAACGCGATCAACCGGTTGGTTTCGCCGCTCATGGCAGAAACAACGACAACAACATCATGGCCTTGTTTGCGGAAGCCGCACACCTTTTCCGCAACGGCTTCTATACGCTCAGTAGTGCCTACTGAGGTGCCACCATATTTCTGAACCAACAGAGCCATCGTTTTTCCAGTTTGCGAATCAGAGAACGACAGCAGAGCGCGAAGCCCTGCCAATCAAAAAACAAGCGGCCAGAATTATAAACCCCGACCGCTTAAGAAAAACAGTCGCTTAGTTGATATTTTTCTCAACCCACCCCGGCACGCCGGCAAGCGCTTCTGCAAGCTTCGAGGCGTCGTTGCCGCCACCCTGAGCCATATCAGGCCGGCCGCCGCCTTTGCCATCAACCAATTCAGCCAGATGCTTCATCAGATCGCCCGCTTTAATTCTGCCGGTTGCCGACTTGGTGACGCCTGCCACAAGAGTCACCTTCCCGTCATCAACGCTGGCAAGCACAACCACGCCCTCACCCAGCTTGTTCTTGAGCTGGTCAGCGGTTTCCATAAGCGTCTTGCGGTCTGCGCCCTGGAGCTCTGAAGCAACCACCTTCAAACCGGCCACTTCTACAGCAGAATCTGCAAGATCGCTTCCTGCGGAGCTGGCGAGCTTTGCCTTGAGCGCATCGATGTCCTTCTCGAGTTGCCGGTTACGCTCGATCGTTTGCTGCACCTTGTCGATAACCGTTTCACGGCTGCCTTTCACCAGGCGAGCCGTTTCCCGCAAAGTACGCTCGGTTTCATCCACCCACTCAAGCGCGCCGAAACCGGTAACCGCCTCAATGCGACGAACACCGGAGGAAATACCGTTCTCCGATATGATGCGAAACAGGCCGATATCACCGGTGCGCTCCACATGTGTACCGCCGCACAACTCCACGGAATAGCTGTCCGATCCCATACTCAGCACGCGCACAACGTCGCCATACTTTTCACCAAACAAAGCCATAGCGCCTTTCTCCTGCGCCTGCTCCATGTCGGTAATGTCGGTTTGCACCGCCGTATTATCGAGAATCTGCTCATTGACCTGTCGCTCGATTTCTTTCAGCTCCTCAGGCGTAACCGCCTCGAAGTGCGAAAAGTCGAAACGCAGCTTGTCGGGATCAACGAGCGAGCCCTTCTGCCCAACGTGCTCGCCCAAAACCCTGCGCAGAGCTGCGTGCAACAAGTGCGTTGCAGAGTGATTACGCCGGGTTCTGTCTCGTCGGGCGTGATCAATGCGAGCATCTACTTCCAGACCCTGAAACAGCTCACCCTCGATAAGAGTGCCTACGTGCAGGTGGTTGTCGCCGTCTTTGCGGGTGTCGGTAACCTTGAAGCGGCCACCGCTCCAGGTCAGCAACCCTGTGTCACCCACCTGGCCACCGGATTCGGCGTAAAACGGCGTGCGCTCCAGCACCACAACGGCTTCATCGCCGGCTTCTGCGCTTTTCCGTTCGCCGTTAACGATAACCGCCCGGATGCGCTCGTGGCCATCAATCTGGTCGTAACCGGTAAATTCGGTTTTGCCGTCAATGCCCAAACCCGCCGCGTTGTAATCCATGCCAAATTTGCTGGCCGCTCTGGCTCGTTCACGCTGGCCCTCCATGGCCTTTTCATAACCTTCATAGTCCAGCGTCAAGCCGCGCTCACGGGCTATATCGTTCGTAAGATCCACCGGGAAGCCGAAGGTGTCGTACAACGTGAAGATGGTTTCCCCCGGAATAACCTCGCCTTCGAGTTCAGCAATATCCTGTTCGAGAAGCCGCAGGCCTTTATCCAGAGTTTTTACAAACTGCTCTTCTTCTTGCAGCAACACTCTTTCGATCTGCTTCTGACTGCTGATCAGTTGCGGAAATGCCTCGCCCATCAAGTTAACCAACGCGCCGGTTAACTTGTAGAAGAACGGGCCGGTGGCACCCAACTTATTACCATGGCGCGCGGCACGCCGAATGATGCGCCTCAGCACAAAACCACGGCCTTCATTGGAGGGCATAACGCCATCGGAAATCAGAAACGCACAAGACCGGATATGATCAGCCACCACACGCAAACTGGCCTCTGTGGTTGCAGCGCCGCCGAGCACGTGGGACGCAGCGTTCAAAAGATCGTCAAACAGATCAATTTCATAATTGCTGTGCACGCCCTGCAAAACGGCCGTTACTCGCTCCAAACCCATGCCCGTATCAACGGAAGGTTTTGGCAGGTTAAGCATTTCACCATCGGCGGTTCGGTTGTACTGCATGAAGACCACGTTCCAGATCTCAATGTAGCGATCGCCGTCTTCCTCAGGGCTCCCCGGAGGACCACCCGCCACGTCCGGGCCATGATCGTAAAAAATTTCGGTACACGGGCCGCAGGGGCCGGTATCACCCATTTGCCAGAAGTTATCCGAGGCGTAGCGGGCGCCGCCGTTGTCGCCAATGCGGATAATGCGATCTGCGGGCACACCTACTTCTTTGTTCCAGATGTCGTATGCTTCGTCATCGTCTGCATAGACCGTTACCCACAGCTTTTCAGACGGCAGGTTCAGCCATTCAGCGCCGGTCAGAAACGTCCACGCATAATTAATTGCTTCGCGTTTGAAGTAATCGCCGAAGCTGAAGTTACCCAGCATTTCGAAAAAAGTGTGATGGCGTGCTGTATAGCCAACATTCTCCAGATCGTTGTGTTTACCACCGGCACGGACACATTTCTGGGAGCTGGTCGCGCGGCTGTAGTCCCGCTCCTCACGGCCAAGGAACACATCTTTAAACTGGTTCATTCCCGCATTGGTAAACAACAGTGTCGGATCATCCACCGGCACCAGAGAGCTGCTTGAAACAATGGAGTGACCTTGCTGTTTGAAATAATCGAGAAATGCCTGTCGCAACTCTGCGGTTTTCATAGCCCTTTGATACCTTTCAAGAAATCCCACCTGAAAACGGCCGGATCCGCGATTGAATACGAATACTTACACGGGTGCGTAAATCCGCTACTCTAGCACACGCCGGTTACAGGAAAAACGTGAAACATCACAGGAGATCCCATGCCCCGACGCTTCCACGCCGCTGATGAACTGCTGCCCCCGGCGACATTTCTCAAAAGATTACTTGCCATTACCTATGACGGGCTGATCAGTATCGCAGTGCTTCTGGTTACCACCTGGGCGTACACCATGATTACCGGCTGGATTACGGGATGGGATCGCCTTGAACAAAAAGCGGAAGCGGGCCAGTTATCCGGTGATCCGGGCCTGACGTTCGTGCTGTTTCTGGTGATGTACCTGTTCTTTGCCTATTTCTGGACACGCATCGGACAAACACTCGGCATGCAGGTATGGCGTATACGCATAGAAAATCTGGACGGCTCCAACGTGAGCTGGAGCCAGGCCCTTCGCCGTTACGTAACGGCCGCTGCGGTATTATTCACGACGCTGCTGGCCGGCTATTATCTCAGTTCAGCAACACTGCTTTTGAGTGTTCCGGTGATTATCGCTCTGTTTTTGCCTGTGAACGGCCTTTCGCTTACCGACAAGTTTTCCAACAGCATCGTTGTAGCCTTGCCTAAATAATCCAAGGCAGGCTTAACTCGGCCAAAGGGATCTTGCGGCTAACCGGCTCTGCGCATCAACACCACACCCGCAACCGCATTCACCGCAATCGGTACGAGAACGGCAAGCACCGGGTTAAAACCGTAGACCAGGCTCATGGGGCCCAACAGATCCTGCATATATTTGAAAATCAGCCCTACAAGCAAGCCTGAAAACACACGGAAACCCATGGTTACCGAGCGTAAGGGCCCGAAGATAAACGAAATGGCGACCAGCACCATTACCCCGGTACCCAGCGGCATCAGTGCTTTTTTCCAAAAAGCCAGCCAGTAGGGAGCGCCATTCAACGCCTGGTCGCCAAGATAATTGGCGTAGGTGTAAAGGCCGGTCATTGAGAGGTTTTCAGGCTTGACGATCAACACACTCAACACATCGGGCGACAGCCCGGTGTCCCAGCGCAAAGACTTATGCTCTTCACGGCTTGTGGAATCGCCTTCAAGGCGTGTGGTGGTGGAGTTCTCCAACATCCAGTGATCGCCCTTATACGTCGCCCGCTCTGCAAAACTGGACGCCATCAACTCACGCTGATCGTTGAAATGGAACAAGGAAATGCCGAGCAGTACACCGCCAGGCTGCACGGCATTAAGATGCATGAACGTATTGCCCTCGCGGTGCCATACCCCATGGGCTGCTGCAACATTCTGGCCAGTGCCAAGCGCAACGGACTTATAGCTTTCGGCAGCTCGTTCGGCCGGTGGCGCCAGGTATTCACCAATCACAATGCCGAGCAGGACCACCACCAACGCCGGCTTCATAGCCGACCAGACAACCCGTTTGAGAGACACGCCGGCAGCACGGATAACCGTAAGCTCGGAGGAGCTGGCCATGGCCCCCAAGCCTATCAGGCATCCCATAAAGGCACCCAACGGCAGATAGTCATATACCCTGCGCGGCAGCGTAA
>NZ_DRGY01000136.1 GCF_011049865.1 Marinobacter antarcticus
ATGGGCGGTATTAAGAGCTGATTATTACTAATACTCGGGTGTTACCGGCGAATGAGCAAACTTGCGCCAGTTAATCGCCGGTGATGAAAAACAACAAAGCGGCTGTGGATCAGGCTCTGTGAAGAGTTTTTCTACAGGTTCGTTACGTTGCATCGTCGTGATTTTTTTGAGATCAATTTAAACACGGAGTTAGTTGACCCATGGGGTTCAAATTAAGTTGTGGGCTGATTTTTCTGGTTAGTCTTCAAGTTTAGGGGGCAGGTGTTGAAATATTAGTTTCAAGCCAAGAGTGAAGGCCAAGTAGTGAATTTACAGTTACAAAGCTGGATGATTCTGCTGCTGGGAAACACGAAAGCGGTAAGGCGTAACTGTAAATTCACTACCTGACCCTTGCCAGGAGGTGAGGCAAAGGTCATTGCTGGCCCGGGATCGCTGCCTGGCCCATCAACCGGATGCTCGGTCGACGGGCCGGTAAACTACAGCTTCTGAGGACTCCGTGGAACCATTATAGGGGTGCCCGGTGCGGTACATCCCTTGGCACAGCATTTACCGGGTTGTTTGTTCTGGCTGATGGGCCGGTTTGGATCATCAGCCAGGCCCCGGTCCAGCAATCGCTCCACCAGTTCTACTTTGCTGCCAATGGGGTAGTTGCGGTAGATCTCCTGTTTCATCGCCGCTGGTGAGCCGCCGCCGTGCAGGCTGATAACCGAATACCAGCCGCCCTGGTAGGAAGCGGTCAGATCCTCAATAAAGCGCGCGGTCTGGATGCGCTTGTCGTAGGGGATATCCGGGTTGGCCCTGAGTACATCGGCCATGTTCGCCGCGGTTTCCGGGTTGTGGTCTTCATCCGGGCCGGGCAGGGCGACGATCAGCCCGCCGGAGACATAGTGAGCGATCCGGTGCATGTCGTAGATCTGGGTAGACAACAGCAACTTGCCGATGTTGGCGTACACCGGATCGGGCACGAAAGTTTTCGAATGCTCATCCTCGGTGGCGTAAACCGACGCGGCGACACCGCAGGCATAAAAACCTTCGGTAATCTTGATCAAGTCCACCATCTGTTCCCGCAGGTGGCTTTCCTTGCCGGGATCAAACCCGTTTGCCTCGCACATCAGGCTGCCAGCGCCAATCAGCAGGTCACCAAAGCCAGCTCGGGCGCCAATGCAGCTGTGGCGGTGGTGGGTCGCATAGTTGTAGGTCATATAGCCCGAGTGCTCCCACTCTCCGGCGTAAAATACCTTGTCCCAGGGTACAAACACCTTGTCGAACATCACCACCCCGGTGGACTGGCCGTATCGATTGGAGAACAGGGCCGCTTTCTCGCCGGGCCGTCCTGCCGGGCGGGCAACGATGGTCAGCCCAGCAGCGTCAACGGGCACCGCGCAGCAAACCGCAAAGTCGGCGTCCGCCTCGGACATGTTGCGGCACGGCATCACCAGAAATTCGTGCATGTAAGGCGCACCCGTGACGATGGCCTTGGTGCCGGAAATGACAATGCCCTTACCGTTGCGCTCGACAATGTGAACGTAGGTGTCCCGGTTGCCTTGCTCGTGGGGGCGCTTGCTGCGATCGCCCTTGGCGTCGGTCATCGCCACACCGAGGGTCAGATCCCGGTCCTGGATATCGTGAAGGTAGGCGGTGAAGCGTTCGGAGTGCTCGCGGGTGCCCCGGGCATCGTCCAGGCGGGCCGACACCTGGTGGATGGCATTGACTGCGTCATGGGTCAGGTAGCGTTGGGCGCACCCGGTTTCCTGGCATACGAGCCTGACGGCTTCCAGCTTATTGAGTAGATCGCCGGAGCTGGTGTTGATGTGCAGCAGCCGGTTCACCGTCTTGCCGCTTGATTGCTGGGTCGCCCTCATAACGCTGGCAAATTCGTCCCGCAGGGCGTAGTCATAGGTCAGGCCAACCGCATTGACCCCGGGCTCGAAGCCGGGTTCGTCAGCAACAGATTCGACCTTGCGGCCATCAAGATAGACAGTGGGATTGTACTGGCGAAGTGACTCCCGGTATTCGTCGGCAGACATCATCATGGCGGGCATCCTTATTGTTTAAATTTTAATCATTCAAACAGTGTTCAAATAATTGGTCAAGAATTAAAATTAGGCCATAATGAACAAAATATAAAAGCGCATCAGATGGGGATAGCAAGCTATGGCAGTTTTTCATGAGTACTGAAATCGCACGGACAGAGCGGCAACAGGCCGTTAGCGACCATCGGCGCACTATTATTTTTGATGCCGCCAAGGAAGTCTTTCAGGAACATGGGCTGGAAGGTGCCAGTATGCGCAAAATCGCCAGCCGCGCGGGCTACACGCCGGGAGCCATCTATTTCTATTACCGTAGCAAAGAGGAAATTTACGGTGCCCTGTTGGCAGAATCTCTGGAGCGACTGAATCAGGCCGTTGCTGCTGCTGGCTTGCAGGCCACGTCACTGCGGGAGAAGCTGATTGCCAGCGCCCTCGGATTTTTTTCGTTCTATGCAGATAATCCCCGCGACCTGGACCTTGGCTTTTACCTGTTCAATGGGATGAAGCCCCACGGTCTGACCCCGGAACTCAACCGCCGCCTGAACCGCAGGCTCCATGATGCGTGGGCGCCTACCGAGGTGGTGCTCCTGGAGATAGGCGCCTCACCGCAGCAGGCGGGCCGGGAAATCACCGCTCTGTTTGGCCATTGCGCCGGACTGCTGTTGCTGCAGCACACTGGCCGCATGAAAGTGTTTAAACAAAATGCCGTTGATCTCTTCAAAGATTACGCGGAGCAATTATTCCACCGCTATGGAGAACACAAATGCTGATGTCTGCTGATGACTCCTCTGTTGTGTTAGTGGATCTGCAACAAAAACTGATGCCGGCTATCGACCACGGCGAGGTTGTGTTATCGCAATGTTTGCGGTTGGCGGGCATTGCCAAAGCACTGGGTGTGCCGGTTCTTGGCACTGAACAAAGCCCGGATAGCCTCGGTCCTAACGCGACAGAGGTACGCGAGGTGTGCAGTCAAACCATCGTGAAAAGCCGCTTCGACGCCTGTGCTGATGGCCTGGTGCCAGCGTTATCTTCGCAACGCAAAACCGTGTTGGTAGCTGGCTGTGAAGCCCATGTCTGTATGTTGCAAACCGCGCTGGGGTTAATCGATGCCGGTTTTCAGGTGTGGGGTGGTCGCCGACGGAGTGGGCTCGCGAAAAGAGTCTGATCGTGATGCCGCATTGGATCGTCTGCGCCAGAATGGTGCGCAAATAGTGACTGTCGAGATGGTCGCTTTTGAGTGGCTGGGATACAGCGATCACCCGAAATTCCGGGAGGTTCTCAAGCTCATCAAGTAGTGACTTAAGCTGTGTTGGATAACGCGTAGAATGCTGAAGTTTAGGGGTCAGGTGTTGAAATATTAGTTTCAAGCCAAGAGTAGAGATCAAGCAGTGAATTTACAGTTACACAGTTGGATGATTCTGGTGCTGGGAAACACGAAAGCCGTGAGGCGTAACTGTAAATTCACTACCTGACCCCTAATATTGACCCTATCCTTTAGCTAACCCCAGGATATGTCAACCTGACCCGCCAAAGCGCAGAAAACCGGAGCAGCTACCGCGCAACGGCGGGCGATCAGCAGGATATAAAGGCACTCGGCGAACTAGCCTATGTAAGTGGCGGTTATAGTCTGAGTGAAATCGGTACTTTCTTTGGGCTTCACTATTCCCGCGTCAGCCGGATTGTTCGGGAGGCAAAACACAAGACTTGATCCTGTTATCCCTTTCTTTGAACAAAAACCGTTGAGCCTGTCAGCGTGTCCCGGAGGTCCTTCCTCGCCCGGGCATCATGTTTCGCAACGCATCGGTTTTGAACCAGAAGTGGTTTGCCAATGCCCCTGCTACGTGCAGGGCTATGATCCCCAAAAGAATGTCGGAAGCGAGGATATGTTGGTCACCCAGCCATTCGTTGCCCAGCAACCACGCGGTCAGTCCGGCAATAGGCATTGTCAGGAGCAAAAAATAGAGCGCGATGTGGGACACCTTGGCCAGCGTGACAGCCCAGTTCGGTTCACCCCCGGAGTGCTCCGGTCGTCCATGGGTGAAGCGATCCCACAGCCGCAACAACACGGCGACCAGAACCGACAGGCCAATTACGATATGCAGGTAGCCCAATACCACTGTGCTGCCATCCAAAGCTTTGCCTTCAAGACCACCATCGAAGAAGTCGATCATCCATCCGCCGATAAAATATTGCACCGCAATCAACACAACGATCAGCCAGTGAAGAGTGATGTTAAGCCGGGTCCAGCGGTCAGGGCCGTGAGTCTTTATTGAAATCGTATCCGCCATGATGTGGCTCCTTTGAGAATATGAAAATAAGGGACTGTAGAGCCTTTTGGTCTACTGAAGAATGGCCTTTGGTGCGCTGCTCTATCCAGCGGCAATGTCACGCCGATAGGCTCTATACTTAATAAGTAAACGGACATTCCGCAAAATCAATTACACAACGGTTCCGAACACGCGACCAACCAGCGCTGTTACGGCAAGCGCAGTCATTCCCCAGATCACCGTTCGGGCCGTGCCTTTTGTTATACCTGCGCCGCCGAGCGATGCACCCATCGCGCCGAGGATGCCCAAAAGTACAATCGTGGATACACCTACGATCCATAAAGTCGCGCTTTTGGGAGATAGAAGAACCGCGAGCAGAGGCGCCGTCGCACCAACGATAAAAGAAAACGCTGATGCCGACGCAGCTTGAAACGGCCGCGCCTTGGTGAAATTGGCCATGCCCAGTTCTTCCTGGGCATGGGCGGCCAGCGCATCGTGCTTTGTCATCTGTTTTGCAACGAGCACGGCGGTATCAGGTGCTACACCGCGCACGATGAAACGATCAGCCAGTTCCTGCAACTCGTATTCTGGTTGCCTTTCCAGCTCACTTCGTTCGCGCTCAAGATCTGCGTTTTCGGAGTCAGATTGAGAACTGACGGAAACATACTCCCCTGCCGCCATCGACATAGAACCAGCGACCAGCCCGGCGATTCCGGCAATCAATACAGCGCTTTTAGGTACGCCGGAGGCTGACACGCCAGCGACCAGACTGGCAGTAGAAATGATCCCATCGTTAGCGCCCAACACAGCGGCACGGAGCCAACCGAGGCGATGTGTGAAGTGGGTTTCCCGGTGACGAACCATATTTTTCCTCTTCAGGCTGGAAATACAAAAACCTTGCTCTGCTCACAATTTGCCAACACCTGCACCGCAACGAACACATAAGGCACTATTGAGCGCTGTCGGAGTAGCGACGGCCAGTCTTCCTGTTCCGGATCCGACGGCCACGCAATTCCGGTATATAGCCCACGTTGGCGTGCGAAGCCTCGCCTTGATTCGGAGAGCCAGAATTGCCAACAGACTTATTCAGAGGCTCCCTAAGCAATAGCGGCGACATTGAGTCTGAAAATCGATTTCATGACCAGCACCTGGGTTTCTTGCTTCATTGCTATAATAAGAGATTATAGGAAGCTTCTGACATCAACCTGACAAGGCAGTAAAAATATGCCGCCTGGCGAAAGAAAAATTTCGTGCCGGTCAGCTTTCTGTCAGAACGAAGGTTTAGACTATTGCTTATGCGCCTTCTATTGATTGAAGATAATACACGGCTGGCTGCCCTCATCCGGGACGGTCTTCAGGATCAGGGGTTTGCTGTTGATTGGTGCGACACGCTGGACAAGGTCAAGCGACTGCGGCAATTGGTCGAGTATGACCTGCTGCTTCTGGATCTTGGGCTCCCGGACGGGAACGGATTGAGCTTCATCCGCGTGATGCGCCGTCAGGAAGACATGACACCGATCCTCATCATCACCGCACGCGGGGAACTTGATGATCGCGTCGTCCGGGCGCGTCGCTAGGCACCATTCTTTCTGCCGGCAACGTGCTATTCGACACTGCCGCAAGGGCGCTCCTGGTTTCAGGCAACCTGGTTGATGCAACGGCGCGCGAGATTAATCTGCTGGAGCATTTGCTGCGTCGAGTGGGACACGTTGTACCGAGGCCCATGCTTGAGAATTCACTTTATTCCATGGAAAATGCGGTAACGCCCAACGCTCTTGATGCCTCGGTTTCCAGGTTGCGCAAGCGTTTGAAAATGGCCGCCGCCAACGTCCAGATTCGCACAGTTCATGGGATCGGATACGTGTTATTCGAGCCGAGGTAGGCAATGAAGGGGCTCCCAGTGATGAAGCATGACGCGGCGGGGCCAACCCTGCTCCGGCAACTTACGTATCGCCTTGTTGCCTTTACGCTGGTTTTCGCGGTCCTGGATATAGGACTTGTTGTCTGGACCTATGTTTCCCAGCCCGAAGCGCTGGGAGAGCAGCTTCTGACATTGGAAGCGAGCAAGCTTGAGCACTCACCGGTTCTTACGCCTGACGAACTGACGGGGCCACCGGGGGCGCCTTGAACAGAGCATGCGGATCAGCGGCGTACGGCGGATAGAGCGCGGCGATCTGCCGCAATGGCTTTGGATGGAGTTAGAGACTGACAGCATCCGCCCATACGTCCCGGTGATTTTGAATGAACTCCTGACGCATGTGGCCTTGCCCCTGATTCCGCTACTGGGGCTCATGCTCACGTTTAACGTCTTGGCGGCACGCCGGGTTCTTCAACCGCTTCATCAGGCTGAACGGGAAATTGAAAGTCTCGACCCGGAAAAAATGACAATGCGATTGACCGAGCCACTTGCGCCCCGAGAGGTCAACGCGCTCGTTAACACAGTCAACCGAGCGCTTCAGCGTCTGGAAAAGACAATGGTCACGCTGAGGTCTTTCACCTCAAATGCAGCACATGAATTACGGACTCCGCTCTCCATTCTCCAACTCGCGCTCGAACGGCTGCCGAAAAGCGATCTGCGCAGCGAGCTGCAGTTGGATGTTTCGCAGATAAACCGTTTGGTCGGTCAGATGCTTGATCTGACCCGGGCCGATGCCATGGATTTTGATACCGGCGCCATCGTGGATTTAGCCGATATTGGTCGTAACGTCGTTTCAGATATGACGCCGAAGGCATATTCCGCCAATCGCGAACTTCGTTTTGAAGATCATGGTTCGGCCATTATCAGTGGTCATGCCGAGGCGATTTATCGAATTTATCGCAATCTTATAGACAACGCATTCCTCCATGCGCCAGGTGAGACTCCTATCGAAGTATTTGCGGGCCCGGGTCCACAAATAGGCGTGCGGGATTATGGCCCCGGGATATCTGAGGCTGACGCTTCGAAAATCTTTGAGCCATTCTGGCGAAAGGATCGCCGCAGGAACGACGGAGCCGGACTTGGTATTGTAAGACGTTTGGCAGAAGCACACCGTGGCACTGTATCGGTAAAAAACACCTATGATTCAGGGGCTTTGTTTACGGTCCACTTTCAGGAAAGCATGTTTGCCAGCGGTGATCTGCAAGAATAATATCCCGCATTCAATCATCAGATTGTCGCTAAGTTCGAAGTCGTCAATCGTGTGACCAAGCTCGTCCTGATCAACTGATCAATCGCACTGTTTCAGCCCCATCTCCCAGAAATCAATTTCAAGCCGGGTTGCGTCGCTGAAGATTCGGGTGAGTTGCCCGAACCGGGAAGGGGAGACATCGGCCAGTTGCTCATCCAGCCAGTAGATTTCCGCCTGCATGGCTTGCTGGAATTCGTCACTTTCGTACATGGCAATCCAGGCATCGTAGGGGTTCTTTTCGCCCCGAATGGTTTCTGACCGGCGGTTTAGCCAGTTGGCTATTTCACCGTAACCCACTATGCAGGGTGAGAGCGCAACGTGCAGGTCCAGCAGATCACCGCGGTTGCCGGTGTCGAGCACATAGCGTGTGTAGGCAAGGGTGGCGCGTGCTTCCGGTATGTGGGCGAGTTCTTCTTCCGAAATGCCCCATTCCTTGCAGTAGCTGATGTGGAGGTCCAGTTCTACATCCACGATGGCTTGCAACCCTTCCTTTGCCTGCCGGAGATCCGACAGGGTCGGGCTTTTGTAGGCGGCCAAGGCGAAGGCACGGGCAAACTGGATCAAGAACAGGTAGTCCTGCTTGAGGTAATGCTGGAACGCTTCCGGTGCCAGCGACGCATCGCCCAGTTGCTGCACGAAGCTGTGCTCGATGTAGGCGCGCCACTCTGCCTGACAGCTCTTTTTGAGTTCTTCGAACTGGTAGGGCATTTCGTCTCCTTAGTTCTGGTACCTGGTCGGGGTCACTGGCAGGATTTTGTTGAAACGTCCGGGTTAATTTCTACTTATGCTTATATAACCATTTCTGGAGGCATGGTGAAATAACCACCGCGAAAACTGGGACAGATTTATTTTTGAAGGTTTCCGGGGTGGCTCGGCACGAAGCGGGCGTTGCCGGTTTTTCTCTGACAGGGTGTCCGTTTTGATTGCATCCAGCCGGTGCACCGCTCCCGGAATCACTCTATAAGCACCTTCAGCCTGATGCAGGCTTGTCCGGCACGTCTGCTAAACTGACAGGGGTTTGCGTACACATGGGTTAACGGGAGTTTTTAGTGAGGCAGGTCTGGAGCACAATCGTGTGGCGCTATCTGGCGCTGATTCTGGGGGGGCAGGGGTTCTCGCCGCGTCGTTCGGCGTGGTGGCACAACCAATACCGGTGGAATCGCACATTGTCACCGTGGCGACGGGCGAGTGGCCCCCCTATGTGACCCAGGCGGGGCCGCACCATGGTCCCATGGCCCAAGTGATTGATCATGTGTTTAACGACGCCGGTTACCAGATCAAATACATATTCCAGCCTTGGAAACGCAGTAAACAGATGGTCCTTGAGGGGAATGCTGACATCCTCATGCCTGCCTACTGCTCGCCGGATCGGTCCGAAATCTATCTCTGTAGCGACGCGGTCATTACCGGCAAACTGGTCCTGTTTCATCGCATCGATATGCCCCTCGCCAGCGATGAAACCAACATGCGGCTGCTGATGAAAGGGCGTATTCAGCTTTACCCGCAGGACAAGGCCGTCGGATTCGCCATGCTTCACCATCTCTATCCGCCGAATCGCTGGTCAGAAATCACCAGTAGTTTAGGGGTCAGGTGTTGAAATATTAGTTTCAAGCCAAGAGTAGAGATCAAGCAGTGAATTTACAGTTACAAAGCTGGATGATTCTGGTGCTGCCGTCTACTGCGACGCCCTTCGACTCAGAAGCACATGGGCGCGAGATTTTCGCCAGATGCTTTGCCACTGTGTTTCACGTTAGGCCGTAGCGCAAAGATCGAAGTTTCCGGTGGTCCGCTATACTCTCAGTAGTAGTAGTCGTTTGAGCCGACAATCCAAAGTGGACGTTCTCGACCGGCGGGTGTCGAGTCA
>NZ_DRGY01000137.1 GCF_011049865.1 Marinobacter antarcticus
CTGGCGAGCGAGGCCAACATACGGTGCCGAGGCTTGTCGGCGAAGGTGAGGTCGCAGTGGATCTCGTCGGAAATGATCACCAGATCGTGGCGGCGAGCGATATCCAGAACGGCCTCCAGCTCCGGTTCCGACCAGATCCGCCCAACAGGATTGTGCGGCGAGCACAGCATCAATAGGCGGGCATTCGGGCGCGAGGCACAGGCTTCCAGATGTTCGATATCCATCCGGTACTGCCCGGTTTCCTCATTCAGAATCAGCGGGTTTTCGATCACCGCACGGCCGCTGAGGCGAACAGAACTGAAGAACGGCGGATACACCGGCGGCTGCACAATCACGCCCTCGCCGGGGGCCGCGTAGGCCATGCAAGCCGCGTGAAGCGACGGCACAACGCCCGGCGCCATCAATATCCACTCCCGGTGTATGTCCCAACCATGGCGGTCACGGAACCAGTCCATCATCGACTGAAAAAGGCTTTCGGGGAACAGGGTATATCCGTAGACCGGATGGATATCGAACATCTGGAAACCTGTGCTTCGCGCCCGAATACTCGGTTACTGATGCTGTGCTCGCCGCACAACCCTGTTGGGCGGATCTGGTCGGAGCCGGAGCTGGAGGCCGTTCTGGATATCGCTCGCCGCCACGATCTGGTGATCATTTCCGACGAGATCCACTGCGACCTCACCTTCGCCGACAAGCCTCGGCACCGTATGTTGGCCTCGCTCGCCAGGCCGGGTGATTCATTGATTACGGCGGTTGCGCCGAGCAAGAGCTTTAACATACCGGGGCTTGGGCTCTCTGCGCTGGTAATTCCAGACCGCAAGCAACGGAATGCCATCAAAGCGGTGTTTGATTCCATGCACTTGCCCCAGTGTAATCCGTTCAGCACGGCGGGATTTGAAGCCGGCTATCGTGACGGTGCGCCCTGGCTGGACGGCCTGTTGGCGTATTTACAGAAGAATCGCGATTTTGTGCTGGAAACCGTCAACTCCCGGCTGCCCGGCATTCGAGCCCAGGCACCGGAAGGGACGTATCTGATATGGCTCGATTGCCGCGGCCTGGGGCTGAATGACGCGGCCCTGAAAGAACTGTTTGTGGCAGGCGCCGGTGTTGGCATGAGCCCAGGCATCTCGTTCGGGGAGCAGGGCAGTGGTTTTATGCGCCTCAACATCGGCTGCCCGAAAGCGGTACTGGCGGATGTGTTGCGGCGCATCGAAGCGGTTTTGCCTGCCCGCTAGCCAACCGAAAGGCTAGGGATCAAGCTGTTCCGGATCAATCACTGAGCAATGGCCCTCAACAAGTTCCCAGCGCGGCGGTGTGTTCATGCCAGGCATGTCGCCTTTGTTTTGTTTGATGACCCGCCACACCTTGCCGCCGTGGCTTGCCAACTGGCCTTCTTTGTAGGTCTGGGCATAAAGCCATTGTTCCGGGCGCACGCAAATCCCTGACGTGCTTTCATCAGATGTGCTTCCACCGGACGTGCCTCCATCAGAGTTGCTGGTAGAGCCTGTGGCCCCGGTTATGGTGGCGTCCTTGGTGGTGTCCGGCGTTGTCACTTGAACGGGCTCATTGCTCTGGGCATGAGCGGCGAAGCCGAGTGTCGCAATAAACAAAGCCAGCAGCGACGAGGCTAGCGTTTGACGAAATCCGAAAGTGGGCTTCTTGAGCATGATGGGCTCCTTATGCGTTGGTCATGAAAGTTTGCTGTGATTCGGTGCTTGTCGGCCTGCTCGAGTGGCCAGTAACAGGCCTGCGAGAATAAACGCGCCGCCAATAATATGGAACAGTCCGAGTGACTCGCCGAGAAAAACGCTGGCCAGGATTGAAGCAAAAACCGGCGTCAGATAGATAAAAATGGCCGCCCTTGAGGGACCGATGCTGTGCACGGCGTAATTCCAGAAGCCGTAGGCGAGAATCCCCGGAAAGATGGCGAAGTACGCAAGCGGCAAAGCGGTTCCCCGGGTCAGCTCAAAGCCACCTGAGAAGAACAACAGGTCGCCCAGATAAAACGGCAGGATAACCAGGGTGCCAAGCAGAATTTGGGTGCTAAGGAAAACAAACCCGGGCAGCGGCACTGCCTGGCGCCGTAATAGCACGGAAAACAGGCCCCAACTGAACACGGCAGCCACCATGATCAGGTCACCCGGCTGGGCTTCCAGGCCGGTAAGCACCGATAAGTCTCCCCGTGCCACCACGGTGAGAATGCCCAGTATTGCCAGACCAATCCCTAACATCTGAATTGGCCGGGTGCGATCCCCCAGAATAATCCAGGCTAACAGGGATACGAAAATCGGAATGGTGGCGTTAATCAGGGCAATGTTGGTCGCCGTTGTGGTTACCGCCGCCACGTACAGCAGGGAATTGAAAGCGCCGACGCTGAACGTGGCCAAAACCAGCATGGCCTTGAGATGCTGACGGATCACCCCGCGATACTGCCAGATACCGGGCAGCGCGAACGGTAACAGAATGGCGAGTGCGATCATCCAGCGCCAGAAGGCCATGGAAAGGGGCGGTATGCTGTCCACCGTGCCCCTCGCAACCACCGCGTTACCCGCCCAGAAAAGAGGCGTCAGAACGAGCCCTGCATAGGTCAGGGTGGCAGATCTGGCCGAATTATTTCCTGAAGACACGTTAGCTCCTGTCAGCTTTTCGCGAAAGCGCAAAACGATAGGATACTATTCTCCCGGGACTTTTGCCTCTGTACCAATGTGGTAGGCGGCGAAACCCGCCATAACCACCTGGTCCACAGCCATACCGATAATACGGCCATCGCTGCTGGCGTGAATGGGGTATTGGGCGTTGGTAATCGGGTCGGAAATGTAACCGAGAATTTGACCTTCGGATACCTTTGCGCCCAGCTCAACCTGGCTGAACAGAATGCCGCCGTCGTTTGCCCGCACCCACGCTGAGTCGTAATACACCGGCTCCGGGTCGCCCCACACAAACATTCGGGAAATCATGCCCTGCTTTTCCATCAGACTGTTGAGGCTGTTTACGCCGGCATCAATCTGATGTTCCTGAATGCGATGGGACTCGCCGGCCTCCAGCGTTACCGTACGAATGCCCGCGTTGACCGCTGCGGTGCGAAGCATTCCCGGTGATCCGCTGCTGTGCACCACCGCCATGCGATCAAAGCCCCGCGTAAACTCCGCAACGATGGGGTTATTCATATCCGCACGAAGCTGGGGCAGGTTGGTTCGCTTCAAAGAGCCGGTATGGATATCGACCAGCATGTCGCAGTGCCGGATAATTTTTTCGAACAGTGAGTGGGCAATACGGTCTGCCAAGCTGCCATTGGGACGGCCGGGGAAGTGCCGGTTCAGATCCCGGCGATCCGGCAGATAACGACTGCCTTGCTGGAACCCGGGCAGGTTCACAATGGGAATGCCCACAACACTGCCAGTCAGTTTCTCCGGGTCAAGGTCATACATGGTCTGGCGGATAATTTCGATGCCGTTGAGCTCGTCACCATGGATCGTGCCGGTCAGACATAGCGTAGGGCCTGCGTTGACACCATTGACCACCAGAACCGGCGTGGGCTGCGCCAGCCCGGCTATCTGAATGCCCGATGACCAGGCCAGACGGGTTGAGGTGCCGGGCAGAACCTCACTGCCGAGCAGAACAAGATTCTTGGCCGGTTGCGGCTGTTTCGCCGGCGATTCGGGTGCCGTTTCCGTCGTTTCCGTAGTCTCCATAGAGCCCGCAGTGCCCGCGGTGTTCTCTTCGGGCATCTCTGCGCTATTTTCTGCGGTATTCTCTACGGTAGTCTCTGCGGTAGTAGGTGGCTCAGAAGTCGGCGCTGGTGCCACCTCTTTCAGGTCGATGTTAGGTGCGACCTTTTTGGGTTCTTGCGCGGGTTTGGGTATGGCTTTTCCGGGTATGGGGGCTTTTTCCGGCGCAGGCGCTTTGCCGGGGGTGCGTCGAGGCTCTGAGTGCTCTACATCCGAGACGCTCTCGTCTTCCGCCAGCTCTGCCAGCAGGATTTCCCCCGAGGTTTTTGGTTTCTGCTGTTTCTGATCCGCGGGAGGTTCTGCCATTACCGTGGCGGGCAACGCCAGCAACAGTGCGCAGAAGAAGGATCTGGCGTTCATAAACATGTTCGGCCTGTAAAACAGCATGATTCCTCGCAGGTCATAAACAAAGGCCCAAGAATAAAGGCTGAGCAGCGTTCGTGGATATGGCCGTGACAAAGGTTTAATGCCATATTCATGGTGTTGCCATGTGTTTTCGGCGAATTTGCGTAAAGTGTTCGTTCAAAATTCTTGCAGCAACCAGCGTGTGCAAGTGACTTGGTTATATCCGACGAGGAGAAAGAACAATATGGACTTTTTGCGAATTATTATTGCTATTTTGTTACCGCCGCTGGGTGTTTTCCTGCAGGTGGGTATAGGGAAACACTTCTGGATCAACATCCTGTTGACCCTTCTGGGCTACATCCCGGGCATCGTGCATGCGGTGTATATTATTGCCAAGAAATAGTATTCGGCAGAAATAAATAGCTCCCGGCAGGCGCTGGGCCTTCCGGGAGACGCGGCTCAGGTTGTCGGCGTAGCCTGCCAGAGCCCGTCCTTCTGGGTGGCTCGGCCATCGGCCTCCAGTTTCAGCAGGTGGGCCAGTGCAGAACGGGCGGCGACACCGTGAATCTCGGCTGGCACATCGTCGTAGGCTTTGCCGGTGAGATCTTTCAGCGCCACAGGCGATAGCTCTCCGAGCGCTCTCGATATCTTGTGTTCCCGTGCCAAACGGTGGGTAATCAGGTAATCAATGACGGCTTCCGGGTGGCTCATCAAAAAGCCGTGCGCGGGTGCGATATAGCGAACCGGCTCCGCCAGCAAATCATACAGTGATTCCAGATACGCTTTCATGTCGCCGTCGGGCGGGTTGATGACCACCGTGGAGCCCTGCATGACGTGGTCCCCGGAAAACAGCAAGGCTTGGTTTGTCAGCAGGTAGCACTGGTGATTGGAGGCGTGCCCGGGTGTGTGCAGCGCTTTTAACGTACCGGCATCGGTTTTAATCAAAGCTCCATGCTCGGGCTGTTCGTCGGGCGTAAACGTCTGATCCTGTGAGGCGCCGGCCGGCGCCGGTCTGCCATACACCCGACACCCGGTTTTTTCTTTCAGGGCGCGCGTGGCCGGGGAGTGGTCAAGGTGGGTGTGAGTGACGATCACCGACTCTATCTGGCCACCCGTCACCGCCATAATCCGCTCAATGTGTTTGTCTATGTCGGGGCCAGGATCCAGCACCGTGAACCGTTTGTGCCCCAGGATGTAGGTGTTGGTGCCCGGCCCGGTCATCATGCCCGGATTAGGTGCGGTCAGGCGAATTACGCCGGCCGCCACCTCTACCGCGTCACCGGGGATAATGTCGGATACTGTAGTGCCTTCGCCTTCCGGGTCCAGCTTGGCTGCCTCATCGTAAGCTGGCGCACCGGGTTCCAGAACCACCGGTTGACCGCGCTTCAGGGCCGGCCAGGGTTGGCTCGGGTAGGGCTCAGGTGGGTTCGCCCAGGCGTAACGCATCAAGGTTTCGGTGGTGTCAAAATCACGCAGTACCCGCAGGGTTCTTATGGTCGGCAGAGTCATTAATAGCTGACCGGCCCGATGCGCTTCCAGGGCCTTGGCCGGGCTGACCCAGAGGTGGTGGATGGTTTCCTCGCCATCGGGACTTACGGGTTGATTCTCTGGCGCTGTTGTTACAAAGAACCGGGTATCAAAACGCCGGGGAGCGCCGGGCGGGGTAACCCAATGGCTCAGGTAGGCCAGTCTGTCGAGGGGGATCGTCAGCGTGTGCCGCTGGCATAATTCGGCGAGCGGCAAGGCGCCACTGAACACGGCTTTACGATCGCCATGAACGGCGTGATCGGCATTCACCGCGCGCCTGTCGGCATCCACCGCGATGAGCACACCGGCTTCTTCAAAACACTCACGAACCGCGGCTAACATATAGTCTGTGCCGCCTTCGCCCAGGCTCATGGTGTGGCTGATCTCGGTGTCCTGAGGGCCGGCCGCATGAGGGCGCCCCCGGGCGTCTTCCTGATCTACGGCGCCGCCGGGAAAGACGTAATAGCCGGGCAAAAACACCGCGTCCCAGGTGCGCTGTAACAGCAGTATCTCGATGCCAGCACCGCTCTTATCAGAGCGATCAGAGTCAGCAAACGCATCCCGCACCAGTGCCAAAGTGGCCGCAGGGCGAATCGCCATAGAGGGATCGTTATTCAAAGCCATCATCTCCACCAGTCTTTACACCCAGCACGCCCCGGCGAACCTGGTCACGCTCGATCGATTCAAACAAGGCCTTGAAGTTGCCTTCCCCGAAACCTTCGTCGCCTTTGCGCTGGATAAATTCAAAAAACACCGGCCCCATCAAGGTTTCCGAAAAAATCTGCAACAACAGGCGATGATCGCCGTCTATCGAGGTGCCGTCCAGCAGTATCCCGCGAACCTGCAGTTCGTTAACCGGCTCGCCGTGCCCGGGCAGACGCTCATCAAGCATTTCGTAGTAAGTGGTGGGAGGTGGGGCCATAAACCGCATGCCCAGAGCTTTCAGCGCATCCCAGGTGCCCAACAGATCGTCTGTGCTGAAGGCTACGTGTTGAATGCCTTCACCGTTGAATTGCATGAGGAATTCTTCGATTTGCCCGGCGCCCCGGGAGGATTCCTCGTTCAGTGGAATGCGGATCATGCCGTCTGGCGCAGCCATGGCCTTGGAGGTCAAACCGGTGTACTCGCCTTTAATGTCGAAGTACCGGAATTCGCGGAAATTGAACAGCTTTTCGTAAAAATTCGCCCAGTAGGCCATGCGCCCCCGGTACACGTTGTGGGTCAGGTGATCGATCACTTTCAGGCCGGTGCCCTTGGGGTTGCGATCAACACCGTCAATAAACAGGAAGTCGATATCGTAGATTGACGTGCCTTCCCCGAAACGGTCAATCAGGTACAACGGAGCCCCACCAATGCCCTTGATAGCGGGCAGCCGCAATTCCATCGGCCCGGTGGGTATGTCCATTGGCTGGGCTCCTAACTCCAGGGCGCGGGCGTAAGCGGCCTGGGCGTTCTTGACCCGGAACGCCATGCCGCATACCGAGGGCCCGTGCTCCGCCGCAAAGTAGGACACCACGCTCTTGGGTTCGCTGTTGAGAATCAGGTTGATCTCACCCTGACGGTAAAGCGAAACCTTCTTGGATCGATGATTGGCCACCTTGGTGAACCCCATCATGGCAAAGAGAGGCCCCAGGATATTGGGGGTGGGTGACGCAAACTCGATGAATTCAAAACCCATCAGGCCCATGGGGTTGTCAAACAGATCAGCCATAGTCGCACTCCCTGGTCTTATTCCTGCCTTTGCTCAAGCGGGTTTGTCCGCTTGAGCGTCGGGATGCGCACGCTGGAATGCCGGATGTTCAAGCGCCAGGCGCTCAACTCGCATTATTTTCGGGTAGCGGTTCAGATCAATTGCGAAACGCCGCGCGGCATAAACCTGGGGCAACAGATACACGTCCGCCAGCCCGAAGGCGCCAAAACAAAAACCCTGATCATCAATCAGCGCCTCGACGGCATCGAACCCGAGGCTAATCCAGTGCCTGATCCAGTTGTCGATCTCCGTCTCCGGGAGGTGCAACTGACGCAACCGGCTCAGCACCGACACATTGTGCAGCGGGTGAATGTCACACCCGATCAACGCCGCAACACCGCGATGCCTGGCACGTTCCAGAGGGCTGGTCGGTAACAGCGGCCTCTGGGGGAAGCACTCTTCGAGATACTCGATGATCGCCGGCGATTGAATCAGTACCTGATTGAGTTCCACCCGCAGTGCCGGTACCCGGCCTTGTGGATTAATGGCCCGATATTCAGGCGTGAATTGCTCGCTGAGATTTCCCGCCAGATTGATGGGTATGGAGTGATAGTCCAGCTCTTTGAGCTCCAGCGCAATGCGCAAGCGATAGGAAGACGTGGAACGGTAGTAGGTGTAGAGATCCATCGAGCCTGCCACATTTCAGGAGAGAACTTGCGCGCCGCCTGGCTGCAGCGAATGTATCCACAGCGCGTTTACTCAATTTGTAATCTGCGTCCATACCCTGCGTGTGTCAAGTAACGGCAAAACGTTTATCGGCGTACAAAAAAATAGAGGTTAGCCATTGCTTGACCATCGTTAGGGTTTAACTTAGTTTTTATGTTTAACGTGCATGTGTTTCCACGGAAAGTTTGAACCTAGTTCCGACGTCTCGCGCGTGCTCAGGAGTTGCTATGGCGGACCATCCTTTCTCGAGCTCTTCTCCCCCGGCAGGGCAGTGTCCGATGGGCGGTTTCATGACCGCGCCCAATGGGTGTCCTGTTTCGCCTGAAGCGGCCGATTTCGACCCTTTCGAGAGCGCTTATCAGCAAGATCCTCCGGAAGCCCTGCGCTGGTCGCGGGATCAGGAACCGGTGTTCTATAGCCCGAAACTGGGGTATTGGGTGGTGAGTCGTTATGCAGACGTAAAAGAGATATTCCGCAACAACCACGTGTTCTCGCCAGCCATTGCGCTGGAAAAAATAACACCGGTGTCGCAAGAGGCTCAGGACACGCTCAAGCGCTACGATTACGCAATAAATCGAACGCTGGTAAATGAGGATGAACCAGCCCACATGGAGCGCAGGCGTGCGCTGATGGAATCGTTCACACTCGATGAACTAACGCATCACGAGCCAATGCTCCAACGTCTGACACAGCAATACCTGGACCGGATTATCGATAAAGGCGAGGCCGATCTCGTTGACGAGATGCTGTGGGAAATCCCGTTGACCGTTGCTCTGCATTTTTTGGGCATTCCCGAAGAAGACATGGACACCCTGCGCGAATATTCCATCGCCCATACCGTAAACACCTGGGGGCGTCCGTCAAAAGAAGAACAGGTTGCCGTCGCAGAAGCGGTCGGGAAATTTTGGCAGTATGCCGGTAAGGTGCTGGAAAAAATGCGCCAGGACCCGTCAGGGCATGGATGGATGAAATACGCCATCCGCAAGCAGAAAGAGCTTCCGGACGTTGTGACGGATTCCTATCTTCACTCCATGATGATGGCGGGCATAGTCGCGGCCCATGAAACCACAGCCCACGCCTCGGCCAACATGTTCCGGCTGCTTCTGGAAAACCGCGAAGTATGGAACGACATTTGTGACAACCCCGCTCTGATACCCAACGCGGTGGAAGAATGCCTGCGCTATTCGGGCTCTGTTGCAGCCTGGCGGCGCATCGCCATGAACGATACCCGTGTGGGCGATACGGAGATTCCCAAAGGCGCCAAGCTGCTTATTATCAGCGCATCGGCCAACCACGACGATCGCCACTTCGAGAATCCCGACGATCTGGATATTTATCGGGACAACACCACAGATCATCTTACGTTCGGTTATGGCGCCCACCAATGCATGGGCAAGAATCTGGCGCGGATGGAAATGCGCATTTTCCTTGAGGCGTTCACTCGTCGCCTGCCGCAGCTTGAACTGGTCCCTGATCAGACCTTCACATTCGTACCCAACACCTCGTTCCGTGGCCCTGAGCACCTTTGGGTTCGCTGGGATCAACACCAGAATCCTGAACGGCGCGATCCGGGTGTACTCACGCGTGTTCACCCATTCACCATTGGTGCACCAACGCCAAACGACGCCGCACGTCCGGTGCGGGTAGCCGAGGTGGTGGCCGAAGCCGAGGGCGTGGTCCGGTTGGTGCTGGAAGATCCCCGCGGCCGCAAGCTGCCGCGATGGAGCCCGGGTGCTCATATTGATGTGGTTGTCGGCGATTTTGCCCGCAAATATTCATTGTGCGGCGACCCGGCAGATCCCTACCGTTTGCAGGTGTCCATTCTGAAGGAGGCCGCCGGGCGCGGAGGTTCGGATTTTATCCACGAGACGGTCAAGGCCGGTTCCCTGATTAAAATTCGAGGCTTGAAGAACCACTTTCGCCTGGATGAAACGGCAAGCTCTTATTTGTTGATCGCCGGAGGCATTGGCATCACACCGATCATTGCGATGGCAGATCGCCTCAAGCTCCTGGGCAAAGACTACGTTATCCACTACTGCGGTCGAGCCAGAGAGACCATGGCGTTATTGAGCCGCCTGGAGCGTGACCACGGCGACCGGTTACACTTATACTCTGCCAGCGAGAATCAACGCCTGTCACTCACCAACCTGGTTGACAACGCCGGTGCTGAACAGATCTACGCGTGTGGCCCGGAGCGCTTGCTGGACGCGATCGAGGACGCTACATCGGACCAACCCGAGAGACTGCACATCGAACACTTTACCGCCACCGGCGCGGTTCTGGACCCCGCTCGGGAGATCGGTTTCGACGTGGTGCTGACAGATTCCGAACTGACGGTTCAGGTTGCGCCGGATCAAACGGTGCTTCAGGCCTTGCGGGCGGTGGGTGCCGATATTCCCAGCGACTGCGAGGAAGGGCTCTGCGGCACCTGCGAGGTAGCGGTGACCGCCGGTGATATTGATCATAGAGACAAAGTATTGACCGCGTCGGAGCGGGCACAGAATCACCGAATGATGACGTGCTGCTCCCGAGCCCGCAAAGGAACGATTTTTTTGGCTATTTGATAAACACAAGAATAAGGATAAGAACATTGTGAAAAATGTACTCAAACTCTCAGCTCTTGCCAGTGTTTCGTTGCTGTTGGCGGCGCCGTTATCGGCACAGACAACCCTCAAACTCAGCCACTTTTTGCCCGCTGTGCACGGTATTCATACGGATTTTATCGTGCCCTGGACAAAACAGATTACCGAATGTACCGGTGGCGAAGTACAGTTTGAGATCTACCCGGGCGGCACTCAGCTTGGCAACGTTGCCAAACAGCAGGAACAGGTGCTCGCGGGCGTTGTGGATATTGCGCACGGGCTGAACGGCATTCCACGGGGCCGGTTCCCGCGCACATCGTTAATAGAGCTGCCCTTTCTGACTCGCGATGCCGGAGCCGCCAGCGAAACATTGTGGGAGCTCTATCCTGAATACCTGGCACCGGAGTACAAGGGGCTCAAGGTACTTGCGCTCCACGCGCACAATGGCGGCCTTATTCACACCTCGGAAAAGAAAGTGGAAACCATGGAGGACATGGTGGGGCTTCGTCTGAGAACCCCCAGCCCGGCCATTTCAGACGCGCTTACGGCTTTGGGGGCAACGCCTCAGGGCCTGCCCCCTGGCGCGGTTTACGAGAATATTCAGAAGCACGTTATTGATGGCACGGTCTTTCCCTGGGACCCGATTAAATCCTTCGGTCTGAACGAAGTGCTGAAATATCACCTGGATGCCGGCTTTTATACGGTGCCGTTCTTTTTTGTGATGAATCAGCGTAAATACGATTCGTTGCCCGCCAATGTACAGACCTGCATCGACGATGCTTCGGGCGCTCCGCTGGTTGCCAAATTCGGTGACTGGTGGGACAAGTGGGATGCGGCTGGCCGAAAGGAAGCTGTGGAAGCGAATCACGTTATTACGGAGCTGACCGATGCTGAGCGCAAGCGCTGGCGCGAGACATTGCAACCGACCACGGATGCCTACATCGAAAAGACCACGGAGCAGGGCGTTGATAATGCGCGTGAAATCTATGAGCGCATGGCAGAACTGCTCAACGAGAAACAACAATAAAACGACACTGGTGTTGGCGATAGCCCTATGAACTATGTACTTCAGCCGTTGCGCGCGCTGGTTATCGTATCAGCCGCAACGGGCGTGGCCGCGTACGCTGCGGCTGCGCTGTTCACTGTGGGCGACGTTGTTGGTCGCCAGATTGGCATGCCCATTCCCGGCGTCGTTGATCTCGTTCAGCTCTGCGTTGTGGGGGGTGCCTGGCTTGTGATCCCCTACGCGTTTTTAACGGGCGCCCACGTTGGCGTTGACCTGTTGGTCGAGTCCTTTCCCCGGGCGCTGGAAACGCTGCTTCGCACGATCGCCGGGCTCGCCGCCATCGCGCTGCTGACACTGATGTTCCACTACTGTTACGAGACCTTCCAGCAAAAACTGATGTTTGGCGACCGCTCCCAGCAATTGGGTATCCCGATCTTCTATTTCTGGATTCCGCTGCTGTATGGCGTTGCCCTGTCCATCGTCGCGGCGGCGTTAGCGATCATTCCCACACCCCGGCTAGAGGCATCGGAATGACGCCAGCCACCATGGGCTTTATCGGTTTTGGAGCAACGCTGCTGCTGATTGCGTTCGGTTTTCCTGTTGCGGTGGCCATGGCGCTTTCAGGCGTCGTTGGCTTCTGGTTGCTGAACGGCTTGGCCGGCGCCGGGTTCATTCTGGGTTCGTCCCCTTTTGAGGCCATTTTTCCCTATTCACTCAGCGTCGTGCCGTTGTTTGTGATGATGGGGGTTTTCGCGGCGAGAGCCGGTTTGTCGCGTTCATTGTTCGACATGGTTAACAGCTTTCTGGGCCATATTCGAGGCGGCTTGGCGGTGACGGCTGTGGGTGCCTGTGCGCTCTTCGGTGCCATCTGTGGTTCGTCGCTTGCCACCGTTGCCACCATGGGTCGCGTCGCAATACCGGAGATGGAGAAGCACGGTTATGACGGGTCGCTGTCTTCCGCGTCTATCGCGGCCGGTGGCACTCTCGGGGTGCTGATACCGCCCTCTATTTTATTGGTGATCTACGGCATTCTGACCCAGACATCCATTGGTCAGCTTTTCATCGGGGCCATTTTGCCCGGCATCCTCGGGGCTGTTCTGTACGGTTTGGCCATTGTGGTGCGCGTGCGCACGAAGCCCGAACTGGCGCCACCGGCCGTCAAATCCGGGTGGGCTAAACGGCTGGCAAGTCTCCGGCGGGTCTGGGGCGTGCTGCTGCTGTTCTCACTGGTGATCGGTGGTATCTACCTGGGTTGGTTTTCACCGACGGAAGCCGCCGCCGTTGGTGCGGTAGGGGCGTTCATTCTCGCGCTGATTTCCGGGGAACTGAACTGGCGTACGCTTTGGGAATCGGTGCGTGAGACGGCCGGGCTGACCGGCATGATCTTTTTCATCCTGATCGGCGCGTCACTGTTCAACTATTTTCTCGAAACAACTGGCCTTCCCAGCGCGCTTATTGCGGGCATTGAGAGCAGCGGTATGGGGCCAACAGCGGCTTTGATACTGATCCTGCTGTTCTATATCGTGCTGGGCTGTTTTATGGACGCCATGTCCATGATTCTTTTGACCGTGCCGTTCCTCGCGCCGGTTGCCACCTCGCTGGGATTCGACATGGTCTGGTTTGGCATTCTAGTGGTGACCGTTGCCGAAATCGGACTGATCACGCCGCCCATTGGTATGAATTTATTCGTTGTGCAGGCCACACAACCTGGCCTGACTCAGCGCACGGTGGTGCGAGGCATCCTGCCTTTCATTATCGCGGATGTCATCCGGCTGGTGATTCTGGTCGCCGTACCGGCTCTTTCCCTCTGGTTGCCAGCGATGATGTTCTGACAAGGCTGCCGGGCGCAGACGCGGGTCTAACGCGCAGGTTGCACCTTGCCCCGGCATTCACCAAACCCAATGGTCGGATAGCCGTCACGCCGGCAGCGCGCCTGCAGGATGACTTCATCGCCATCTTCCAGAAAAGTGCGCTGTTCGCCGCTGGCCAATGTGAGCGACTGTTTGCCCCCGTTCGTGCTTTCCAGCAGGCTGCCGACCGCATCAGGGCTCTGACCGGACAGGGTTCCGGAACCGAACAGATCACCGGCTTGCAACTTGCAGCCGCCAACGCTGTGGTGCGCGACCATCTGGGCGACGGTCCAATACATATTCAGCGTATTGCTCAGCGCCAGTCGCTGAGGCGGCAAGCCTCGTTCCCCCATGGCTTCCGTGAGCAGCAACACCTCGAGTTCCACATCGAAGGCGCCCGCCGCCTGATCAGCATCGTCAAGCAGGTAGGGCAGTGGCTGCGGATCGCCGTCTGGGCGCGCGGGCTGGGCTTTGCGGAATGGCTCAAGCGCTTCGGGTGTGATGACCCAAGGGGATACGCTGCTGGCAAAATTCTTTGCCAAAAAAGGACCAAGGGGTTGGTATTCCCAGGCCTGAACGTCGCGGGCTGACCAATCGTTCAACAAGCAGAACCCGGCTATATGAGCGCTGGCCTCACCAATAGGGATAGGCTCGCCCATGGTGTTGCCCGGCCCAAGCCAGATCCCCAGCTCCAGTTCGTAATCCAGCCGTTTGCTGGGGCCGAAACTTGGGGTCTCCTGGCCGGCTGGCAGGGTTTGGCCATTGGGTCGGCGCACAGGCGTGCCCGAGATGCAGATGGTTGAGGAACGGCCGTGGTAACCAATGGGCACGTGTTTGTAGTTGGGCAGCAATGGATTGTCCGGCCGGAAAAAACGGCCGACGTTGTTGGCGTGATGAATGCCCACGTAGAAATCGGTGTAGTCGCCTACGTGGGCCGGCAGGTGCAACTCACAATGCTTCATCGGCGCAAGCAATCCGTCGCCGAGGGCCCGCATGGTCGCCTGCTGCTCGCTGTGTTCGTCCAGCAAGCTTAACAATGCTGTTCGTAAGGCTTTGCGGCTGGACGCGCCCAGCGCGAAGAAAGAGTTTAGCTGCTCTTGGCTGGCGGCTTCCGCCGCGGCGACGGCGTCACCGGTGAACAAGCCCGCGTCCAGTGCGGCTTGCAGATCGAGAATCCGGTCACCAATGGCAACGCCGCCCCGGGGTTTATGATCGGGACGACTGAAAATCCCCAACGGCAGGTTCTGAATCGGGAAGTCAGGATGGTCGTTGGCAGAACTGACCCAACTCTTTTGCGGCTGCGTTGTCATTGTTCAGGGGCTCCCTGGGTCGAACGTTTTGCCCATACCTGCCCAGCAGGCGTCGTAGTCTTGTTGTCGCTGCGGGCAATCGAGCGCATGGCGGCTGGCGCGCAGAACGCTGCCGGTTTCAAACATGAACGCCATGCTCTGATCGATCTTGTGGGGCGCCAGGTCAGCGGCAATGGCCTGTTCGGTGCTGGCGTTGTCGGGGCCATGGGCGCTCATGCAGTTGTGCAGAGAAACGCCACCGGGAACAAAGCCCTCGGCTTTGGCGTCGTACGCGCCCTTGATCAGCCCCATCAACTCGTTCATCCGGTTGCGGTGAAACCAGGGCGGCCGGAAGGTGTTTTCCGCTACCATCCAGCGCGGCGGGAAAATCACGAAATCGATATTGGCCTGGCCCTGAGCCGTGCCGGGCGAGGTTAGCACCGTGAAAATGGACGGGTCAGGGTGATCAAAGCTGACCGTGCCGAGCGTGTTGAAGCGGCGCAAATCGTACTTGTACGGTACGTTATTGCCGTGCCATGCCACGACATCAAACGGCGAGTGGTCGAGATCTGTGGCCCACAGCTCGCCGAGAAACTTTTGCACCAGAATCTCGGGCTGATCAAGGTCTTCGTAACGCGCGACCGGTGTCAGAAAATCTCGCGGACTGGCCAGCCCGTTGCTGCCGATTGGGCCTAAATCCGGCAACCGCAAAGCACAGCCGTGGTTTTCACAGATGTAACCGCTGGCGCTGGCGTCAAGCAACTCGATGCGGAATTTGAGCCCGCGTGGCAGCACCGCGATTTCTTCTGGCTCGATGGCCAGCACGCCAAGCTCAGTGGTAATTTTCAAACCACCCTGTTGCGGCACGATCAGCCATTCTCCGTCGGCATTGAAGAACGCCCGTGTCATGGAAACATTGGCTTGATAAAGATGGACGCTGACGCCGCTGGTTTGCTCGGCGGGGGATGTTGCCGCGATGGTGGTTAAGCCGTCCAGGAAGTCGGTGGGTTCGGACGGGACGTCAAAAGGATTCCAGCGTAGACGATTGGGGTTGATTGGCCCCGGTTCCCGGCCCGTGACCTGTTTGGTCAATCGATGATATTCGGGGTGGTTCGCGGAGGGTTTGATGCGATACATCCACGTGCGCCGGGATTCGGCGCGGGGAACCGTAAACGCCGTGCCCGAGAGCAGCTCCGTGTACAGGCCGTAAGGGACTTTCTGCGGGGAGTTTTGCCCCACCGGCAATGCGTCAGGCAGGGCTTCGGTGCTGAATTCATTACCAAAACCGGACTGGTAGATAAGGGCATCGGACGAAGGCTGTGGTGGCATGTTCACCTCTTTGCGTGCAACGATTGCGCTTGAAGTCATTTCAATTAAAGTAATTTGTGCCATGAACAAGGTCAAGTTATAAAGCAGGACGGTTTCCAAACCCGACGGTAACGCGCCATTGGCGAGCCCGCGGCGTATCATGCCCTCTCGCCCCATCCCCCAACACGCTGACAGACAGGTATCCGAAGTGGCCCGAATTGAACTGGCTTTTCCCGGCGATGTATTCTGCTTTGAAACCCGCATTCCGGTGCGTATTACCGACATTAACGGCGCCAATCATCTGAGCAACGACGCTTTGATCTCCATGCTTTCCGAGGCGCGCGCCCAGTTTTTGGTGCGCTACGATGTGTCGGAGGCCAGCAGCGACGGTATCGGTATCATTGTGACCGATCTTGCGACCATGTATCAGGCGGAGTCGTTTTTTCCGGAAATGCTGCGTTTTGAAGTCGGATTGATGGATTTCAATAAATACGGTGGTGACTTTGTATTTCGGGTGACCAAGGCACAAAGCGGTCAGCCGGTGGCGCTGGCAAAATACGGTTTCGTATTTTTTAACTACCAACAAAAGAAGGTGGTACCCATCCCCGAAAGTTTTCGATTACGTTTTGCCTGAACCGGTGTCGGGCGTGCGTAACTGTGCCATTCCGGTGCGGTAGAAATAATACGCCATGATGCCGGCGAACAGATTGCCTACCAGGGCACCGCTCATCAGGCCGAAAATGCCGTTGAGTTGGCTGCCCACCCACAGCAGTGGCAAAAAGCAAAGAAACAGCCGCAGGATTGAAACCAGCAACGCCCTCATGGCAAGGCCAAGGGCGTTGCACACGGATACCATCAACATGCATACGCCCAGGCCGCTGTAGCTGAGCGGCACCCGCACAAGATAAGCCCCGAGAATATCCTGTACTTGCTGATCGCTGCTGAACAGGTCAGAAACAAGGCCGGAGGCGATAAGCCAAAGCAGGCCGATGGCCAGTTGCCAGCCCACCACAAAGCGTACGGCAAGCCGCACCAGCTTGCGGATCTGTTCAATGTCTCCTGCGCCCAGCATGCGCCCGATCATCGGTGGCATGGACATCGTGAGTGCCAGCACCACCACAATGGAGAAAAACTCCAGGCGCGTGCCAAGCCCCCAGGCAGCGACCGCGGCCGAGCCGTAGCCGGCGACCAGAGCGGTGGCCAGCATGGCTGACGCGGGTGGCATGAGCTGGCTTACCATGGCCGGCGCCATAATGCTGTTGAGTTGTTTCAGGGCACGGCCAAGCGCAAGTTCGCGAAGATCAAAGCGGGCCCAGCCACGTTTCAGAAGCTTCGGGTAAATAAACAGGCAGCCAATGCCGAAGGAGGTCACGGTGGCCCAGGCGGCGCCGGGCAACCCCCAGTCGAAAACAAAAATGTACAGTGGGTCCAGGCCGATGTTGGCCAGGCTGGTAGCCATCATCATGTAGCCCGGCAGTTTGGTGTCGCCATGGGAGCGACAGATGCTGTATCCAAAGTAAAGAAACGCGCCAATCCAGGCAGAGAGTAGCCAGGGCACCCAATAGCTGCGCACCAATGGAAGCAGAGCATCATCGGCGCCGAGTGCCGTCATGATCGGGCTTTGCAAAAGCCACAGGGCGATACAGAGCAGAAAAACCAGTGCGCTGCCAACGGTAATAACGAGCCCGCCGAGGCGGAATGCCCTGAGTTCGTCGCCCACACCAAGAGTTCGTGAAATTATCGCGGTTGTGGCGATGCCCAGGCCCACTTGCAACCCGATGATGAGCTGCTGCATGGGCAGTGTGAAACCAAGCGCTGCCAACGGATCCCGGCCAAGCTGGCCAATGAAGGCGCTGTCGACCAGTTGAAATGTCATCAACGAGAGTACGCCAAACAACATAGGCCAGGTCATGGTGAAGAGCTGGCGGGGGAGGCTGACGGTTTCGGGTTCTTTGCTCACGGGTTGGGGATAATGCCTTGGTCTTGAATTGGTGCTGAAGTTTAACAGGTTCGAGTTCTGATGTTGGGGGTAGCCTTGCGGGCGGGCCGGCTTCCCCGGACACGCCGTGAACCCGTCCCTGGGGGCTTGGCATTGCCATCCATGGCAATGCACAGTCCGATGAAGCCGGCCCGCCCGCAAGGCGTCGGCCTGGGTGAGGCCTGCTCAGTTTTTACGCTGAGAGTAGCTGTAACCTTAAAGAACCTTCAGTGCTGCTTCGTAGTCTGGCTCGTCTTTGATTTCATTGACAAGTTGGCTGTGGATAACCTTGTCGTTTTCATCCAGAACCACCACGGCGCGGCTGCAAAGCCCGGCCAATGGGCCATTCTGAATGCTGACGCCGTAGTCCTGCTGGAAGCTGTAATTGCGGAAGGAGGAAAGTGTAATGACGTTTTCCAGGCCTTCTGCACCGCAAAAGCGGGCAGCTGCAAAGGGCAGGTCGGCGGAGACAACCAGTACTACGGTGTTGTCCAGAGCGCCGGCTTTTTCGTTGAACTTACGAGTTGACGCGGCGCACACGCCAGTGTCGATGCTGGGGATGATGTTCAGGATTTTGCGCTTTCCCGCCCAGCTATCGAGTTTTACGTCTTCCAGGCTGGCGTTGGTCAACGTTAAAGCCGGGGCCGTGTCGCCGTTTTGTGGAAAGGTGCCGCTCAGTTCAATCGGGTTGCCGTCAAGTGTGACTGTGCTCATGAATTGCTCCTTGTTATCGGTTAATGTTCATAAACAGCTTACTCTTTTTCGTCCACTTTGGATGGGTTTTCATCCTGCTTGTGGCTCAAATCCGGGCGCGGGGTGGCGCTGAACCAGCAGCAGGTAGCTGGCAAGAGACAACACACCACAGATGGCAATGATGGTCGCCATCACCAGTGAGGTGCCGTTGTGCAGGTGGCCCACAAGCATGCCGGCGCCAGCGGCGACGGACATCTGAGCGAACCCGAACAGCGCCGAAGCGGAGCCGGCCATGCGCGGGAAATTGGCCATGGCACCCGCCATGGTCTGGGGCAGAACCATGCCAGTGCCGACCATAAACAGTGCCTGCGGCAGGATCACCGCCCACACACTGAACACCTCTGCGAGAGCCAGAGCAACCATCAGGCCACCTGCGACAACGGCGATGAGCAGGCCGCGAACGAGGATTTGATCCGGCACCATGCGGCTGCCAAGTCGAATGGCCAAAAGGTTGCCGGCGACGTACCCAGCAACGATGCCCGCGAAATACAGGCCAAACTGTTGCGGCGGTATTTCGAGGAAATCAATCAACACGAACGACGAGCCGGAGAGAAACGCAAACAGCCCGGAGAATATCAACGCGTTGGTCAGCGTATAACCAAGAAAGCTGATGTCGGTTCCGATGGCGCGGTAATTTCGAATCAGGCTGCGGAGCCTCAGGGGCTGGCGGTATTCCGGGCGCATGGGCTCGGGAATGCCGAAGGTGACGACGACGGCCATGACCAGCGCATAACCACCCAGCGTTATGAAAATGGAGGGCCAGCCCAGGGTTGCCACCATCAGGCCGCCGAGTGTTGGCGCCACGGCCGGTGCCAGGGCCATGATGCTGGCAAGAATCGCCATGATTTTTGCGGCTTCACGGGGCGTGTAGATATCCCGGATGGCCGCGCGACCCAAAACGGGCCCTGCTGAGCCACCCAGTGCCTGCAGAAAGCGGCACAGAATCAGGGTTTCTATATTGCTGGCCAGCGCACAGCCGATGCTGGCCAGGGCAAACAGCACGAAGCCGCCCGCCATGATGGGCTTGCGGCCGAACCGGTCGGCCAGCGGGCCGCACACCAGTTGTGCGATGGCAAAACCGACCATGTACAGGCTCAGCGTTAGCTGAACCTGGCTGGTACCACTGCCAAAATCGCTGCCGATCTGCGGCAACGCCGGCAGATACATATCGGTGGCTAATGGCCCCAGAGCGACGGCGGCGGCGAGCAGTATGGTGGTCCATATACTGGTGAGTGCGAGCATTTTCTATCCATGCATGTATTGGGAGAGGCAGGCGTGGGACAGGCTTTCCAAAACCCGCTCAAGCACGTCCATGTGGCGCTTGGGCTCCGCCATCCATGGCTCCGCACAGTTTTGGAAAGCCTGTCCCACATCTGCAATCAACTTCGGAAGGATTCTAGAGGTTGTTTGGACAAAAAATAACGGCAGTGCTGCTCATAGGATGTATGAAAAAAATTAATGGGTTACTCGCTCAGGCCATTCATGGTGGCCGCCACAGCGTTAACCTGGTTTCTTAACCAAAGGTGGGCCGGGTCGTTCTGATTGCGGCGGTGCCAAACCATCAGCAGTGTAAAGGGCTTGAAACTGAAGGGTAGAGGCACCCATTCAAAATCCCGGAGTAAGTGTTTGCTCATGCGTTCCGGTGCGGTTGCCAACATGTCGGTGCCCCGGAGAAACTCGGGCAGGCCGGAGAAGTTGGAAACAGAAATAACGTTTCGACGGGTCAGTCCGCGGGCTGAAAGCCCGGCTTCCAAGGCAGGCTGCTCGCCGCTGACGAACACCAATGACACGTGATCAGCCTTCAAATAATCGGTCACGCTCTGGGGCGCCTCACGCTTTTTCGGGTCGTAAAAAACCACCATGCGATCGCCCATCAGGCCTCTCTGCATGATGTCGGTGGCTTCCGGAGCATGGGGCGAGATGATGAGGTCACAGACATCCTTACGCAGCATTTCCGCGCTGGGAATGCCCGACGGAATTACCTGCAGCAGAATGCCCGGGGCCTGTTGTCGCAACCGCTGCATCAGCGGCGGCAGCAGCAGATCCCGTTCGTAGTCGTTGGCCGCCACGGTAAAGGTGAATTCTGTGGTTTCCGGCGTGAACGGCGGGCCGCCGGAGGCCAGCGAGTGCATATCGTACAGAATCTGGCGTACATGGGGGCCGGTCTGGAATGCGTATCGCGTGGGCACAATGCCGCGCCCGGACTTGACGAACAAAGGATCCCCAAGGGCTTTGCGCAAGCGCTCCAGGGTGTGACTGACCGCCGATTGGCTAACCCCGAGCTTCACAGCTGCGCGAGAAACGCTGCCTTCGTCGAGAACAACGACAAACGTATGAAGCGCGCGAATGTCGAGATTGAATGTATCAATAAGGTTCATGGATGAGAGTGTAATCCAGAACCACCATTCCCGGAACCGGGTTCAACATCAAAAAATTCATGATAAAAAATGAGGGTATGTTGACGTGATCCACCACTGCCCATCGCCTGTGGTGATTGGTATGATTGTCCACCACTGACCACACAATCAATACAGGAAACTCATGCTCAGCTTCCTTCCCGCTCCCGTTATCGGCGTACTCAATTCCTTACTGTTGGGAATCAACACACTTTTCTGGTGTCTGTTGCTCTATATCCCGGCGTTGCTGAAACTCATTATTCCCCATAAAGGTTTTCGGGTGTTGTGCACCCGATTCATCATCTGGGTCTCGGAATCCTGGGTGGCGTGCAATACCGGTTGGATGAAGCTGACGCAAAGCACTAAGTGGCAGGTTACAGGCGCGGAAAATCTTCGTCGTGAAAGCTGGTATCTGGTGCTGAGTAATCACCAGAGCTGGGTGGACATTCTGGCCATGCAGCGGGCGTTCAACCGTCGGGCACCGTTTCTCAAATTCTTCCTCAAGCAACAGCTTGTGTGGGTGCCGGTTATCGGGCTTGCCTGGTGGGGATTGGATTTTCCGTTCATGAAACGATACACGCGAGAGTATCTGATCAAGCATCCGGAAAAACGCGGGGAAGATCTGAAAGCCACTCGCCGTGCCTGTGAGAAGTTTCGTTATACGCCGGTGAGTGTGATGAACTTTGTTGAAGGCACTCGATATACCCCGGCCAAGCGCGATCAGCTGAAATCACGCTACAAACACTTGCTGACACCGAAAGCGGGTGGCGCCGCCTTTGTTCTGGACACCATGGGCGATTCGATACAAACCCTGGTTGACGTAACCATTGCCTATCCCGGTGGTGCGCCTTCGTTTTGGGATTTTCTGTGCGGGCGGGTGCGCGAGGTGAAAATGGATATTCAAACCGTCACCATTCCCGAGCATTTGAAAGGGCGGGACTATTCAACCGATGCCAAGCACAGACGCAATGTGAAAGACTGGTTGGCAGAGCAGTGGCAAGCAAAAGATGAACGTCTGGAGGAAATGCTCCGGCCGTAGCGTTCTTTGTCGGGCACTCTGCTTGAAGGGTGCCCTCTAAAGATCGCTCTCTTCATCGCTTGCTTCAACCTCATCCGGGTGTTCTTGCTGATATTTTTCCCAGTCTTCCCAATCGTGAGGCGTGCCGGCATGGGGTCTGCGCAGATGCTTGGCGTGCTCCAGCGCATTGTGACGTAGGCTGTGATCGGGGCTTTCGTCGTCATCGTCGAAGCCGTGTTTTTTCAGAAATTCAGTTGCACTGATGGGCATGGCGCACCTCCTTTGAAGGATTCGAGTACCCTGTTGATACGATGCGCCTGTTGCTGTGGTTTTTCAATAATCAAAGGGGTTTTTCAACAACCTCAATCACCGCTCAACAAACTCAGGCGTTGGCGGCCAGAGGAATTTCCTCCGCGCTCACCAGCTTGAAGTTAACCTGCCGGCGCTCTTCTTCAACACCTGAAAAGCTGACTTTAACACCCTGCTCCACCTGGAAAATACGACCATTCTTGTTGTGAATCAGGCGCAACGTGACCGGGTTGAAGCTGTACTTGCCGTTCAGATCCTTGCAACTGACAAACCCTTCCAGCCCATTGGCGTTCAGGCGAACAAAAAAACCAGCGGGGATTGTTCGGCTGATCACGCCATCCATGGGTTCTTCTCCCAGGGTTTTGGCAAAGTCGCTCCGAAGCCAGGTTTCAAGGCTGTTGGCTGCCTGGCGGGCCTTGAGCTGTGCGCTTTGAAGTGCCCGCAGTTGGTCCGGGCTCAGGGCCTTCATCGGCGTATCCCAAAGCGCTGCTTTGATCACCCGATGCACATAGAGATCTGAGTACTTGCGCAGAGGAGACGTAAAAGTGGTGTAGGCATCAAGCCCCATGCCTTGATGGGGTGCCGCGGTAAACGCCAGTTCTGCGCGGGCCAGTTGGCGTGAAAGAACGCCTTTTACCGGCACCTCGGCCTCCAGCGCTGTCGTTTGCCTCATCAGCGTCTTGAAGCCTTCGGGTGTTTTGGCGTCTATGTCCGCAAGGTGCGGCGCATAACCTTCCACCAGGGTACGAATGTTGTCTGCGCGGTCGTCTCGGAACCCCGGGTGCTGGATGAACAGGCCAGATGGCTGTTTGGCGAGAAAATTCGCTGCACAGCGGTTGGCGGCAACCATGCATTCTTCCACCAATCGATGCGCTTCATTTTGCACAGACGGCTCAATCGCGCGAATACGCCGGTTTTCGTCAAGCCGGAGCCGGAATTCAGGCCTGTCGCCACTCAGCAATGCGTGTTCACTGCGCCACTTGCGCAGCGCTGTTGCGGCCTGGTGCAGCTGATCAAGACTGTTGGCAACCGAGTCCGACAGGGCTTTGATGCCTTCGTCTTCCCGGCCTTCAATCAGGTTTGAAACCAGATCGTAGCTGAGCTTTCCATGAGAGCGAATCACCGCTTGATGGAAGCTGTAATCGCCAAGGCTGCCGTCGTTATTGACCTGCAGATCACACACAAGCACCAAGCGCTTCATGTCGGGCATCAGCGAGCACAGCCGTGTGCTGATCGTATCGGGAAGCATGGGCAAAGGCTCACCCGGGAAATAAATGGCGGTCGCCCGGTTGAACGCCTCGAGTTCAGCCGCGCTTTCCGGCTCAATAATCGCGGAGGGATCGGCGATGGCGATGGATAGTGCCCATCCTGTGGCGTTGGGCTCCGCGAGCAGTGCGTCGTCCATGTCCTGGGTAGCGGGGCTGTCGATGGTGACATACGCCCGGTCAGTTCGGTCTTCTCGCCCGGTTTCGCGGGCCTCGATAGCCGCTTCATCGAGGCTCTCCGCCTGTTGCACCACGGCAGCGGGCCAGGCGTCTGCCAGATCAAAGGTGGCAAGGGTCAGCGCGCGTTCAATACCCGGTTCACCGGCTTTACCAATAACCCGGAGTACTTTCGCCTGGCCTTTGCCATCGTGAATCGGATGCTTGTGTATGCAGCAGTATAGATAGTCGTCTGGCTGCGCATTCATCCGTTCGTTCGGGGGGATGAAGATCCAGCGATTGATGCCGGGCGTTTCAGGCACAACAAAATGCCCTTTTCCCTTAACAAGATAGCGCCCGACAAAGGTGCTCAATCGGCTTTCAATGAGGCCGTCGACCAGGCCCTGGACTTTGCCTTTGTCCAGTTCCTGCTCGGTAACATTAATCCGGTCACCGGGCAGCACTTTTTGCATTTCTTCGGGGGGCAGGAACACGTCCCGTCCTTCATCCAGTGCGACAAATCCGAACCGGCCGTTGGTGGCCTTAACCGTCCCCGTGGAGACGACTTTGCTTTCCTCGATATCAGACTTTAGCTGGCGCAACTGGCTGAGAGCGTCGGCGTTGAACATGGGGTAACCTGGCTGAAAAAATGAATGATGGGGCGGAGTATAACGTTTATGTCGATGCGAGTCAGACCCCTTACGTGTGGTTAATTGCCGTCATTTTTTCAAAGTGATCAACCAAGCGTCCTATTTCGTTATCGGGTTTGTCCAGCCGCGGCAGGGTTAAGCTGCCACTGCGAACTTTCTTTACCGCCTTTTCCAGCCCCACGAAGCGCTTGCAGCGATGCTAGCCTGGCTCTGTGATTTGTAGGCCAGCCCGGATTTATGCTGAGAGGGGCCTGCTTGGTTCAGAGTGCAACTAACTAAGAGTGCAACTAACTAAGAGTGCAGCTATAAAAAGCACGGCTGACTAACTAGTTGTACTCGGAGAATACCTTGGTCTGGCCTTGGTCGTTGAACATCAATACTTCGTAGTGATCTTTGCGGTCGCCCATTTCCATGCCGGGTGAGCCGGCGGGCATGCCGGGGACGGTCAGGCCTTTGGCTTTCGGGGCGCTGGCGATCAGCCGACGAATGTCGTCAGCGGGTACATGGCCTTCGATCACGTAGTCACCCACAAAGGCGGTGTGGCAACTGGCCAGGTTACGGGTGAGCCCAGCATCGATTTTGACGCGGTTCATATCGTTGGTTTCGGTGGTTTCCACGTCAAAGCCGTTGCTTTTCAGGTGATCAACCCAGGCTGTACAACAGCCGCAGGTGGGCGATTTGTAAACATGTATGCTCTGTGCAGCGCCCGCCGCCAATAGGGGTGTGCTGAAGCCGAAGGTGGCGCTGAGGGCCAGTCCGAGAATCTGTTTTTTCATGATGTTGCTCTCTTTGTGCTGCGTTCAGTGACCGCTGTGATTTTGTTGGGGGGTGTCGGTATCCGGCGATGAAAGCCAGAACCACCAGACGATGGCAGCCATCAGGACAAGTCCTCCGGCATTGACCAGTATTGTTTGCATCAGTTCCGCTCCTGGTTTGGCTTTTGCCCGTGGGCGTGATCCGGATCGGGTTTGCGACTGGTTTTGAACAGGCGCAACCGGTTGGCGTTGGTGACGACGGTCACCGAAGACAGTGACATGGCAGCGCCCGCGAGAATCGGGCTCATTAATATGCCCCAGATGGGGTACAGCAGGCCAGCGGCGATAGGGATGCCAAGGCTGTTGTAGGCAAAGGCACCGAAGAGGTTCTGGTGAATGTTTTTCACGGTGGCCCGGGAGATTTCGATGGCATCGGGTACGCCGTGCAGGGAGCCGCGCATCAGGGTGATGGCGGCGCTTTCGATAGCAACGTCTGTGCCCGTGCCAATGGCAAAACCCACATCGGCTGCGGCCAGGGCTGGTGCGTCGTTGATGCCGTCACCCACCATGGCTACGGTGTAGCCTTTGCCGCGCATTTCGTTCACCACGTCGGCTTTGTCTTCCGGCAGAACTTCGGCGCGGTAGTCATCGATGCCTGTTTTGGCGGCAATGGCTTTGGCCGTGGCGTCTATATCGCCGGTAACCATCATCACCTTGATACCGGCTTCGTGCAGGCGCCGAATGGCAGTTTGGGAATCGGCTCTGATCGCATCCGCAACGCCGATCACGCCCAGCACTTCGCTGCCCCGGGCCAGGAATAGCGGTGTTCCTGCCTCTTCTGTAATGGCTTTTTCTGCGTCGGCAAGACCGCTCAGCGACAGGCCTTCGGCTTCCAGCCAGCGGCGGTTGCCCAGGCGGATCTTGTCGCCTTCAAATTCACCGGCCACGCCTTTGCCGTTCAAGGCTTCAAAACCGGTAACTTTGAGCGGCTGTGCGCTTTGTTCTTTGGCCTTGTTTACGATGGCTTCCGCTAACGGGTGTTCGGAGTGCTGCTCAAGACCTGCGGCCAGCGCCAATAATTGCTGCTCATCGCCGCTCGTCGCGAACACGCTGGTGACCGCCGGGTGGCCTTCTGTGATGGTGCCGGTTTTGTCGAGAATCACCAGATCCAGCTTGCCGGCGGTTTGCAGGGCATCCCCCTGGCGAATCAGAGCGCCGTATTCTGCCGCTTTGCCAACACCGACCATCACTGACATGGGCGTGGCCAGGCCCAACGCACAAGGGCAGGCGATAATCAGCACCGTGGTGGCGGCCACCATCATGTGCACAATTGCAGGCTCTGGCCCCACGTTGTACCAGACCAGCGCGGCGGCCACGGCAATCAGCATAACGCTGGGCACGAACACCGACGATATTTTATCTGCCAGGCGCCCAATGGCCGGTTTTGAGCCCTGGGCCTTCTTCACCAGGCGAATAATCTGCGCCAGTGCGGTTTCGCTGCCCACCCGGGTTGCCTCGTAGACAATTCCGCCGTGGGTGTTCATGGTGCCGGCTGAAACCTCATCACCCACCGCTTTGCTCGCGGGCATGGGTTCACCCGTGAGCATGCTTTCATCAATGCGGGTGCTGCCTTCGACGATCTGGCCGTCGACCGGCAGCTTTTCACCGGGGCGAACGCGAATGTGATCGCCCTTGCGCACGTCTTCTACCGGGATGTCCTGTTCCTGCCCGTCGCGGATCACACGAGCCGTTTTCGCCCGCAGATCCAGCAACCGGCGAACCGCCTCGGAAGTTTTGCCCTTGGCCCGCAGTTCCAGCGCCTGACCAAGATTGATCAGGCCGATGATCATCGCCGAGGCTTCAAAATACACATGCCGAGCCATCTCCGGTAAGGCGTCGGGGATACTGGCCACCGTTATGGAATAGAGCCAGGCGGTACCTGTGCCCAGCGCAATCAGCGTGTCCATATTGGCGTTGTGGTGCCGGAAGGCCTTCCAGGCACCCACGTAGAAGTGCCCGCCGGTACCGGCCATCACCGCCAGCGTTAGCAAGCCGAGGCCCAGCCAGACGCCCTGGTTTGCCGCGTTTACCGTCATGGAGCCGAACCCTATGCCCCAGACCATCAGGCCTGCGCCCAGGCCCAGACTGATGGCCATCTTCACCAGCAGGGTTTTGTACTGCTTTTTGTCCTCCTCCTGCTTTTGCTCGTCTGCGGCATCCGCATCTTCAATGACGCCGGCGCCGTAACCGGAGCTTTCCACCGCTTTGATCAGAGCTTGTGGATCGACCTTACCCGTTGCGGTGGCCGTATTGTCCGCCAGGTTCATGTGAGCGTGGGTAACGCCTGAAACCGACTTCAGCGCTTTCTCAATGGTATTAACGCAAGAAGCACAGGTAGCACCGGTTATCGCAAGATGCACCTGATCGTCGCCTTGAGCCGGTTCCGCCACTTTCGCATCCGTCTTTTTTTTACCAGCCTCTGCATTCCCTCCGGGATTCGAAACGTTTGACTCGGAAGAGCTGGAACTTGCAGGCTTTTCAGTCTCGATGTGAGCCTCAGCCACGGGGTCTGCCGGATAACCTGCTTCCGTCACAATTCGGGCCGCTTCCGTGGCGTCAATGCCGTCCGGCAATGCCACTGTCTGATCTTCCAGATTGACCTCAATCAGATCGACATCACCTGTCAGCGGCTCCAGCGCATTGCGGATTTTCTTCGCACAGCCCTGACAGGACGCCCCGGAAATACTGAGAGTGGTTTGCAATACAGGTGCCTCGCTCATCGTCATTTACTCCTCAGCCTGCGTATCGGGTTTGCCGTCGTCCCAGTGCTCAATCAACCGGCAAATGGTATGGCCATCCGGCGTGCCGTCTGGCATATCCTGCCAAGCGGACAGCGCTGTCTTCATGCGCTTGCGTAACTGTTCCAGCTCGTGAATCTCTTTCTCGACCGCGGCCAGGCGTTGCTGGAACACATCCCGAACCATCGGGCAGGGCGAGTGATGATCGTCCGCCTGATCCAGAATCTGCCGAACCTCCGGCAGCGAAAACCCAAGCTGACGGGCCTTGCGAGCAAAACGCAGCCGCTTAAGATCCTCAGAGCCATACTGCTGATAGTTGTTATCCGGATTTCGAGAGGGCTTAAGCAGCCTTTCTCGAGTGTAAAAACGAACCGTGTCGGGATTCACCCCGGCAGACGTAGCGATCTCTTTCACTTTCATATCAAGCAGCATCCGCCAATTGTTAACGAGCGACGGTGTGAGAGGCTTGTCCGAAAATGCTCGGAGCCATGGATGGCGCAGAGCAAGCGTACAAGGACGTATTCACAGCGGTTTTCGGACAAGCCTCTCACATCGCCGCGGCTATCACCCAATCAGGACAGCCGAGCGTGTTTAAAACTTAAGGATAGCCTAAAACCTGTGAGCAACTCACAGGTCAAAGGTTTTCAAGAGGAGGCGCTTTTCGCCCGAAGGAAGGTACCGCAACGTTTGCATTGATCAGGCGCCATCAGTTTGGCTTGCCAGCCAATTTTGTGGCCGCAGGCCGGACAAGTCAGGCGCAGTTGCAGAATAACAATAGGTGCGACCAGAGCCGCGATCAAAGCGCCCAGTGGCCCCCAGCTTTCATCACTGGAAAGCCCCAGTTGGCTGCTGAAAACCAGAATGATAACCAGAGCGACAAACGCGAAAATGAAATAATTCCGATTCCAGCGCTCCCACCGGCGAAGCGTGTTGTCCTGTTCCGACGTCAGATAACCCTTAGCCATAAAATTTCACCTGAAACGTTCAACGGAAGAGCCCACCCGAATTGCCTATCTGAAAAGCCTAATGGCTATGTTGGGGTGGCAGAAAGGGATTACAAACTGAACTCCGCCAGAGCGCCCTGTTCCAGAACGCCGCTGCACAGAGCTTTTTCCAGTTCGGCCGCAGGAACAGCTCGGCTGATCAGATAGCCCTGAACCAGGTTGCAACCGTGGCTCTTGAGAAAGTTCAGCTGCGCCTGAGTTTCCACACCCTCGGCAACCACTTGTAGGCCAAGGTTGTGGGCAAGATTGATAACCGCTCGGGTGATGACCGCGTCATCATGACGCTCAGTGACGTCCGTAATAAACGAGCGGTCGATCTTCAGAAGATCCAGCGGAAAGTCCCTCAGATAAGCCAATGAAGAATAGCCGACACCGAAATCATCAATCGCCAGATGCACACCAAGCTCGTGGAGGCGCGTCAGCTGGCCCAGATTGTGCTCAATGTTCTGAATGAAAATTTCCTCAGTCAGCTCCAGTTCAAGCCGATCGGCCGGAACGCCCTCGGCCTCCAGAGCATCGCTTATACGATCAACCAGATGCTCATCGTCGAGCTCACGCCCGGACAGGTTTACAGCCACTCTGAGATGGTCGAAGCGGGTTCCTTTCCAGGTCGCCAATTGCCGACAAGCTGCCGTCACCACCCAACACCCGATTTCGGTAATCCGGCCGCTTTCTTCCGCCAGTGGAATAAACTCTCCCGGTGGCAGCAGGCCACGGCGAGGGTGATGCCAGCGAATAAGCGCCTCTACGCTGTTGATTTCACCGCTGTGCAGATTCAACTGAGGCTGGTAATGCAGCACAAATTCGTTATTGGCAAGGGCCTGGCTAAGCTCCTTTTCCAGTTCCAAGCGCATCACCTCGCGTTCTTGCATACCTTCAGTGTAAAACTGATAGGTGTTGCGGCCCTGCTCCTTGGCGCGATACAGGGCAATGTCCGCATTGCGCAAGAGAATATCAGCGTTCAGGCCGCTGTGAGGATACACCGCAACGCCCAGCGTGGCGGTAACGCTGTGGGCTTCATCCTGAACAACAAACGGCGTTTCGAAGCATTGCTTGATCAGCCCCAGCATATAAATAACGTCGTCAATATCTTCCACGTGCTGCTGGCAAATCATGAATTCGTCACCGCCGGAATAAGCCACCGTAACGCCCTCATCAGTGAGCTGATCCAGTCGTCCGGCAACCTGAACCAGCAGCTCATCGCCGAACTGGTGTCCGAGGGAGTCATTCAGTGTCTGAAACCGGTCGAGGTCGAGCATCATCATGGCTACCTGATGCTTTTGACGGTCTGCAATATTCAGGGTGTGGGCCAGATCCTCCATGAAGAAACGCCGGTTCGCCAACCCGGTGAGCGCATCGGTGGATTCTAGCCGCACAAGATCCTGCTGAATCGTTTTGCGCTGGGTAATTTCCTCATCCAGTTCCCGCCGGGTTACCAACAGGGCCTGATTGCGCTTGAGGATGAGCTGAAGAAGAAGCGCTGTGAGACTGGTCAGCAGGCCCATGAAGAGAAGCGTAATGAACGTCCAGAGCGGCCAGGGGCTGTGTTGTTTTTCAACCCAAGCGGGGGATGGCTTGAGCGTCAGTTGCCAATCCACTGCGGGAAGTTTTACCGGCACGGTGTAGGACATGGCACTGCCTGCGCCTTCAAAATCGCTCAGGGTATACGCCGGCGCGCCCTTGCTGCGAATCTCTATCCCGAACATGGCCGGCTCGCGGCTTGCCATCAGTTGGCGCGCCAGGGCTTCCATTTTGAACACGCCGGCTACAAAGCCATGATTACCCGGTCCGGTGCCCACTGGCGCATAAATAACAATGCCTTTGCCGCCCTGGCGCAGCTCTACCACCCCCGACACATCGTAGTTTCCGGAATTCGTCGCTGCCACCAGAGCATTGTAGCGTCGTTTGTCAAAGGCCGCGTTGTAGCCAAGCACGCTCTCGTTGGAAGCCAACGGCTCCAGCCAGCGAATGATGAAGTCTTTGTCTATCCATTCGATGGCCTGGTAAATGCGGAAATCTTGAAGGTAACTGTCGGCATCCCGGCGCCATTCGCTTTCCGGCGTTTCCGGATCACTTGCCAAGCGGCTAGCCATGCGCCGGATGGCATCCGCATGAACCGTGAATTCCCATTCCAGCGCGCTGGCCATCGTGCGAGCTTCGTTTTCGAGGTTGGCCCTTACTTGGCTTGTGTACTGGTGAATCAGGCCGTAACGGAGCCCTGCCGCCATGCCGAGGAACACGAGGAAGATCACTGCCGGAAACACGGGATGCAGCAGACACTTGACCAGGAGTCGGCGTTTATAGAGGGCGTGTTCCAAGAAATGCTCCGTTTACCACAAAATCAATTCACCAGTGTAACGGCTGCAGGTCGATAATAATAAATCAATCTTCCCGGAGTGAATAACGTGTAGCCCGAGGGTTCAGGCTCGGGAGCCGACGACGGGTATACCCTGGCGCGAAATTTCCTGCTTGGGGCAGCGGTCCATCACGACGGTCAACCCGGCGGCCTCAGCGCGAGCGGCGCCAGCTTCGTTGATAACGCCGATCTGCAACCAGATCACAGGGAATTTCAACTCGATGGCCTGATCAATCACTGCGTCCGTGCGCTCAGGGGCCAAAAACAAATCTACCATGTCGACCGGCTCTGGCAGGGACGCAATGTCGGAGTAGACACACTCACCCAATACCGTTTGGCCCGCCAGGCGGGGATTTACGGGAATAACCCGGTATCCGTGCGCCTGTAGAAATTCCATAACTTCATGGGAAGGCCGGTTGGTTTTCTCACTGGCACCTACCAGCGCAATGGTGCGTACGCTTTCAAGAACGGCGCGCATTTGATCGGGTTGATTGCTTGGCATCTTAACGAATCACCTGCGTTGAATTAACGGTGTGCTTCAAGACAGACGGACACGGATTCGGCATAGCGTAGCGCGTGGGGCTTGTCGATTTCTACCTGAGCCCACTGCACAGCCCCGTGCTCCATAACAATACTGAGCACTTCGTGTGTCAGGCGCTCAAGAAGCGCAAAGCGGTTGCCATCAACGTGACCGATAATCTGCTTGGTGATGGTGCGGTAATTGAGCGCGGCCGCAATTTCGTTCCGATTGATCGCTTCAGTCGCATCGTAGGTCAGGCAGACATTGATGATAACGTCCTGCTGATTGTTGATTTCTTCTTCTTTAATGCCGATGTAGGCGCGCAGCAACAAGTCTTTGATCTGCACCCTTGCCTGGTGATTGCAGGACACTTTCGTCATGTCGATTCCTTTTGAATCACGGGGATCAACGATTGCTGCTGATCAAATTCAGAAATTCCGCGCGCGTTGCCTGGGATTTGCGGAACTGACCCAGCATCATGGAGGTTTTCATTTTTGAATTCTGTTTCTCAACCCCGCGCATCATCATGCACATGTGTTGTGCCTCGATTACCACCGCCACGCCCTTGGCGTCGGTGACGCTCTCCACGGCTTCGGCGATTTGGCGTGTCAGGTTCTCCTGGATCTGCAGGCGGCGGGCATACATGTCTACGATGCGCGCAAACTTGGACAGGCCAAGAACACGGCCCTGGGGCAAATAGGCTATATGACATTTGCCAATAAAGGGCAGTACATGGTGCTCGCACATGCTGTAGAGCTCTATGTCCTGAACCACAACCATTTCGTCCATTGTGGATTCGAACACGGCGTTGTTAACGAGTTCGTCAAGGTCCTGATGGTAACCTCGGGTCAGGAACTGCATGGCTTTGGCAGCGCGCATGGGGGTGTCTTGCAGACCTTCACGGTTGGTGTCTTCGCCCAGCCCGTTGATGATGGCGCGGTAATGCCCCGCGAGGTCGTCAAGGAGTTTGGTCATAGTCTTTTCCGGCTCTCTAGGTAGTGCGGGTTAGGGTACGGGGTGATGTCAGCGCGAAGCTTGAGTGAGAAGCTTAGGTGAATTTGCTCGGCATCTCTACGGTTTACGATGATGCTGTGAGAAAAGACCAGTGTCGATTTGCAGTTTATTTAAGGCAGCGGCCAGGCTCTGGATGTGCCGGGATCAGCGCAAGTTCTCGTTAGGGCCAGGCATTTTACTAGCTGGCAACGGGTGTCAGAGCGTCATCCGGGTTGCGGCCATCGGGTGCCAGTTGGCCAGCGGCACTCACCACCTGATTGCGGCCTCGGGATTTAGCGCCGTACAACGCCTGGTCGGCGCGGTTCAGCCATACCGACCAGGTTTCGCCCTTGCTGATTTGTGCGATGCTGGCGCTGGCGGTTATCCTGATATCCTCCAGAAACGGTCGAGCGCTAATGCTGGTCAGAAGTTGATTGGCCAGAAGATTACCCTCTCGCTGGCCGGTCTCGGGCAGCATAATCATGAACTCCTCGCCGCCAATACGGAAAAGCTGGTCGGTTTCTCTGAGTCGATTGCGCAACCGCTCCGCCAACTCCGTCAAAACCTTGTCGCCGGCAAGATGTCCCCACTGATCATTAATGGTTTTGAAGTAATCCAGATCCAGCAGAATCAGGCTTGAGGCCCGGCCATAACGCTCCTGCAGCTGAATCTGGCTGTTCAGAATGTCGGCCAGCTGTGACCGGTTCAGGCAGCCGGTCAGTGGATCGGTGGTTGCAAGCCGGGTGAGTTCATCCTGGAGCTTGCCAACCAACCACGCGAAAATCATGGAAAACAGGCAATTAAGACCCAACGAGAAGGTAATTCGCCAGAAATCCGCTTCGGGAAACGTCACGAAAGACACCACGGCCATAACGCTGACAAAAATGATATTGCTGGCAATCGCTTCCCGCAAAGGTAACAGGAAAAACAAAGCGGATGCGGCCGGGTAAGCCCAATATAAGCCCGCGTGCCCATTGATAGCCGTTGAGTAAGCGGCGCACACCACGGCTAGCAAAGGAAACAAACGGCCCTGAAGAAAGTAGATACCGTAAAAGCGCAACAGACCGATGACCAGAAGCGCGTTAGCGCAGAAGAGAATCAGCAGGCCAACGAGCAGGAAATGACTGTGATGCCACTGCACGACAACAAGCGGGACCACGGCTATGAATGCCCAGAAATGGAGGTGATAGACGAGCTGGCGCTTGAAGCCAAGCACGGCAATCGTCGGGTTGGTTGACTTGGAATCGACGTTGGAGAACGCGTTCACAGCATGCTCCTGCTGTCTGAATAGAGCCGCTGCCGGACCTGAACTAAAGTTTAGCATGGGTATTCACCCGGTAAAGCTCGAGTGTTGTTTTATTGATGTTATCCGTTTTGGTCAACGGGCCACTGAAAACCGGCCAGCGCTGCCATAGACTACGAGAAATGTCGCAAAGGCCGTCACCACGACAGAGGGGCCGGCCGGTGTATCCAGATGCCACGACATGCTCAGGCCGCCGGCCACCGCAATAAACCCGAACACGACTGCCATGGCCGCCATCTGTTCCGGTGTGCGAGCCAGCCGGCGGGCTGTTGCTGCCGGAATGATCAGCAAGGCCGTAATCAGCAGAACGCCCACCATTTTCATAGCAACGGCGATCACGAGTGCAAACATCAGCATCAGTACCAGGCGAAGGCGTTCAACCGGCACGCCTTCTACCCGCGCCAGTTCTTCATGGATGGTGCTCATTAGCAGGCCGCGCCAAAGAACGCATAGCAGCGTCATAATCACAACGGCACCGCCATAGATCCACAGCAGGTCGTTGCGGTTCACGGCGAGCAGATCGCCGAACAGCAAGCCGGTCAGGTCGAGTCTGACATCCGGCATAAAGCTGAGCGCGACCAAGCCAATGGCCAGGGCGCTGTGGGCAAGAATGCCGAGTAGCGTGTCCGTGGCGAGCGTTTTATTGCGAGAAAACAGCATCAGGGCCCCGGCCAGAATGACGCTGGTAATGATAACCCCGAGATTCAGAGGAACACTGATCAGAAAACTCAGGGCAATGCCCAGCAGCGCCGAATGCGCCAGAGTGTCGCCGAAATAGGCCATTCTGCGCCACACAACAAAACAGCCCAGGGGGCCGGCGATCAGCGCCACACCCAGACCGCCAATGAGCGCGCGCCAGAAGAAGTCGTTCAGTACGGCGTCAATGATGGTCATGCTGGCATCCTTCATGGCCGTCACCAACCACGTTGCCGCGCAGATCGTGGCTGTGGTTGTGATGGTGGTGGTAGACCGCCAGGGATTCGGCCACGGGCTGGCCGAACGTTTCAATAAAAGCCGGATCGTGGGAAATATCCGCAGGGTGCCCGCTGCAGCAGACATGCTGGTTCAGGCAGATAACCTTGTCGGTTGCGGCCATCACAAGGTGCAGATCATGGGAGATCATGATAATGCCACAATTGAGCTCATCCCGTAGCTGGCGGATCAAATCATAAAGTGTGGCCTGGCCGTTGATATCCACGCCTTGGGCCGGCTCGTCAAGCACCAGAAGATCGGGCTTTCGAGCCAGAGCTCGGGCCAGCAGCAAGCGTTGTTGCTCACCCCCCGAAAGATGATGAACGGAGGTGCTGATCAGGTGGCTGACACCGGTTCTTGCCAGTGCAGACTCGCATTCGGCCAAGGGTTGCCCACTGAGTAGCATGAAGCGTTTGACGCTCAGCGGCAGCGTTGATTCCAGGCTCAGATTCTGAGGCACGTACCCGATAACCAGGTTTTTCGCGCGCATTATGCGACCACTGGTGGCTGCCTGAACGCCCAGAATGGCCTTGATCAACGTGGTTTTGCCCGCGCCGTTCGGGCCGATAATGGTAATAATGTCGCCACGATGCAGGGACAAATTTACCCGATCAACAGCCAACCGGTCATCAAACCGGACGGTAAGATTTTCAATGGCAACCAACGCGTCACTCATGGTTCTGTTCTGCCTGACAGGCGGGGCAAATCCCGGCCACTTCCAGCGTAATGGCTTCAGTACGAAAGGCCTCGGCGCTGGCGGCTTTGTGTATGGCATCCGATACGCCTGTATCGGTCAATTCCAGAACGTTGCCGCAGGTACGGCAGATAAGAAACAGGCCCGTATGGTGTTCGCCTGTGTGGGCGCAACCGGTAAACGCGTTCAGCGAGGCTATGCGATGCACCAAACCGTGCTGTTGCAGAAAATCCAGTGCCCGGTACACCGTGGGTGGCGCGGCACTGTGGCCTTCGGAGGTCAGTTTTGCGAGCACATCGTAAGCCCCGAGGGGCTTGTGGGATTGCCAGATCAGTTCCAGCACCCGTTCGCGGGTGGGTGTCAGGCGGGCATTCTGCTGCTGACAGATTGATCTGGCTTCGGCCAGTGCCTGACTGACACAGGCATCATGATTGTGGGGGCGATACGGAAGTGCACGGGCAGACATGGTTGGGATCCTGCATTTGCAAAAAAGTGCAACATTATAACAGTTGCGAGGATCGTCCCGCCACACAGTAGGTCAATAACCCGGGTTTTGCCGAGATAGGATATTTGATGCTGCGTTTACACTCCCGATTCGCTGGCGAGAGACTCCAGGTAATCCAGGTTGGGAATCCAGGCGGTTTCTCCATCCACATCGACCTGCATAAGATCAGCGGGCCCATTTTCGCCTTCCAACTGTTTGATCTGATCATCGGTAATGCGAACCTGGCTGGGAATACCCTGGGTGATCAGAGCCATAAAACGGAGCGTGTTGCGGCCGCTGATGGTGTTGATCACAACAATACGACCACGGTTTTCACCGGGCACGGACAGGGTGCCACCGTTGGCCGCATCGTAAGAGATCACCGGCAGAGACAGCCCGCGCCATTCCAGCCTACCGGCCAGCCAATCCGGCGCACCTGTGCCGGCATCGTTACTGGCGTAATCGACCACCTCGGCAATGGAGACGTTGGGCAGTAAAAGCTGCCGCCTGCTTACGGGGATCATAACGCAGGAGAGGGTTTGGCTGTTGTCTTTCATTGATGTGTCCTCATGCGGTGTCCCGTTTCTGCCGGCCTTTGAGCAGACAGGATTTTTCAATGGTTTTGACCAGTTCCCCGGCCAGTTGCTCTGGTGTACCGCAAAAACTGGCGCAGCCAGTGGCGGCGACGGAATCCGGCATTGAGCTGTTGGCGCAACTGGTGCTTTCCTGAACCCAGATCTGGCTACCGTAGGCTTTCAGCAAAGGCGCTGCAATCGCACCGTCGTTCCCCATGCCGGAAAACAGAATTGCATGGCATTGTGCGCCATAACGGTCTGCGGTATTCAGCAACACCTTGTCAATACAGGGCCCATAAGGCCCAGGCCAGGGCGTGTCCAGTTCGGTCAGTACGCCGGTGCTTTCAAAAGCCCATTCGTGCTCAACCGGCATCAGTACCACGTCACCGTTTTTTACCCGATAATTTTCCTCGGCATGCTGAAGTGTGTAATGCGCATGCCGGCCAAGCACCCGCGTGAGGACCTCGGCAAAATGACCCTCAATGTGCTGAGCGTAGATAAACCCAACGGGCAAGCCTGGTGGTAGATGATCCAGAAACGCCTTTACGGCAGCCGGCCCACCCAAAGAGGCGCATAATACCCAGATTTCCTCTGCGACAGAGTCAGGTGCTGCGGGTGTTAACCAATGCGGCAGCTCCGATGAAACGGCGTTTTCAGGAGTCTGTTCTGCGAGCTGTTCCAGGCTGGCTTGCGAATCAAGCTGCGCAAGCTCTCCCAATTGTTGCTCCAACTTGCCTAAGAGTCGGCGTTCCCAGCGAACATACTCGGCACTGCCGGGCGCCGGGGCCTGATCCAACCCGAACAGAACCGGCGCATCGGTATTTTCCAGCAAGCAATCGAACAGAGCAGGGTGGTCGGCCTCGTCTTCGAGGGTGACCAGCCAAAGCCCGGCGTCTGGCAGAACGGGTTGATCCTGCAGTCTATGAGGGTCGCCAGAGAAGCAGACCTCAAGGCCGAATTTGGCGGCCGCTGCCTGCAGGCGATGTCGCTGCAGAACAACATCCGACACAATACCCACGTGCATCCGACCGCGATGGCCGGTCATCACTGCTTACCGGTCAGCCGTTCGATTGTCTTCAGCAAATCAGTCTCCTGGAACGGCTTGCCGAGGTATTCGTTGACCCCGATAGCCAGTGCCCGCTCACGGTGCTTCTCGCCGGTTCGCGAGGTGATCATGCAAATAGGCATATCGCGCAGGTTATCATCGTGCCGCACGAAGCTGGCCACTTCAAAACCGTCCATGCGCGGCATTTCAATGTCCAGCAACATGATGTCCGGCTTGTGATCCTGCAGTTGCGCAACCGCATCCAGGCCGTCTTTGGCGGTGATCACTTCCATGCCGTTGCGTTCCAGCAGGCGAGACGTCACCTTCCGAACGGTGACAGAATCGTCCACGACCATGACGACGGTCGCGCGCTCTTCGTAGCGGGCAGACTCCCGTGCCTTTTCCAGATCGGCCAGACGCTGGCGTTCAGACAATATGTCGGAACGGATCATGGCCGGCAGATCAAGAATCACGACCACATTACCGTCACCAAGGATGGTGGCGCCGGATACGCCGCGAACAGTGCTGAACTGTGGCCCGAGGGATTTAACAACGATTTCCCGGCTACCCATCAGATTATCCACCTGCAGCGCCATAGGTTGTTCGGCGCCGCGAACCAGAATCACCGGCAGTGGCAGGGCCTGGCCTTGAAGTTTGGGTTGGTGGTCGCTGTTCAACAGGCTGCCAAGATACTGCAACCGGTACTGTTGACCTGCGTATTCGTAAAGTGGCGCGTCCGGCTTGTAATACTCCTCAAGCTCGTAAGTGCTGACCCGGACAATACCTTCAATGGTGTTGAGAGGTATGGCGTAAAAGTCCTCACCCGTGGATACCATCAGTGCGCGGTTTACCGAGACCGTAAACGGCAATCGCACGGTGAATACGGTGCCACGGCCGGCCTGTGATTCTATGTCCAGACTACCGCCGAGCTGTTTGATTTCGCTGGCGACCACGTCCATGCCAACGCCGCGGCCGGAAATCTGGGTAATGTGTTGTGCGGTCGAAAACCCCGGTTGCAGAATGAACTGCAGGATTTCACGTTCGGAGAGATCTTCATCCTCCCGCAACAGGCCCTGGCTGATTGCCTTGTCGCGAACAACCGCCGAAGGGATACCGGCGCCGTCGTCTATCATGCGCAGCACCACATCGCCGCCTTCGCGGACCAGCGACAGAGTAATCTGGCCGGTTTCGGCTTTGCCGTTTTTACGGCGTTCGTCCGGGCTTTCGATGCCGTGGTCGATGGCGTTGCGCAACATGTGCTCCAGCGGCGCGATCATGCGCTCCAGGATATTGCGATCCATCTCGCCTTCGGGGTTGCGTACATCAAAGTCAACTTTTTTGCCCAGCTCACCGCCAATCTGGCGAATGATCCGGCGCAGACGCGGCACCATGGAGGCAAACGGAATCATTCGGGTCTTCATCAGACCTTCCTGAAGTTCCGTGTTGATGCGGGATTGCTGAACCAGCAGCGTTTCCGTATCCCGAACCCGGTCAGACAGCGTCTCGCGCAGATCTGCAAGATCTGAAGACGACTCGGTCAGGGCCCGGGACAGTTGCTGAATGGAGGAGTACCGATCCATTTCCAGCGGGTCGAAGTCGTCCCCATAATCAGGACCGTGCTCTTTTTCAGCGCTGAAGAGAATCTGGGTTTCGGTCTCAATTTCCATCCGGCGTAGCTGTTCGCGCAAACGCTCGATGGTGGCGGCCATTTCGTCCAGGGTGTGGCCAAAATCACTGCTTTGCTGTTCCAGCCGGCCACGGGTAATACTGGTTTCACCCGCCAGGTTAACCAACTCGTCCAGCAAGGGTGCGGATACCCGGATGGTTTCCTGTGCGGCGGTTCGCTGCGCATCCGCGCCTTTGTTCCGAACTTTGGCCGGTGCAGGTTTGGGCGCAGGTTCTGCTAAAATCTCGGGGAGATTGTGCGCCTCTGGCGTCTCTTGCGTCGCTTCATTCAGCGGTTCCTGAACCGCTACGTCAGATTCGAAGCGCTCACGCACGTTGGCCACCAGGGCAGCGATACCGTCGTGATCGTTTGCGATGGCCTGCCACTGATCGTCATTGGGTGCGTTGCCGCCCAGTTCGATCAGGCGAGTTTCAAAACTGTGAGCTCTGTCGCCCAACGCAGAAAGCTGTGATAAACGAGCGCCGCCTTTGAGCGTGTGCAGCGCGCGCTGGATTTCCTGATTAAAATGGTTATTGGCAGGTTCTTTGCGCCAGTCATCCAGGAGCTGATCCAGCTGATCCATGATTTCGCCGGCCTCTTCCAGAAATATTTCCAGAATCTCCGGGTCAGTTGTTTCCTGATCTGCCTCTGCGGGTTGTTCCTGTAGCGGTGTCTGGCTGCTGATGTCAGGGTTTTGTGCGCTATTGAAGGCCGCAAGAAGCTCGGGATCCGGAGCCGGCTCGGTGCCTAGCTCCAGCGCACTGAGCATAGACGTCAGATCGGCCAGGCCGCGATCGCTGAGCGCCAACAGAGGGACCTGGTTGCCGGGGTTGAAAATCAGCGTATCGAGCGCGTCCGACCAATGCTCAGCCAGATCTGCGACAGGATCAACATCCGATAACCGTGCACCACCTTTGAGCGTGTGCAATTCGTGCTGTAACTGCGCGACGCCGTTCATTGCATCGGGAGCTTCGTGCCACTGGTCAAGACATTCGCGGATAGCGCCCTGGATATCGCGGCCTTCATTCAGGAAAATACCGGAAAGCTCGTTGCCACGGAGGATCGCTTCAACCTGATCCACCAGCTCGCTGGCAGGGTCGCAGGGCTTCCGGGTAGCGACCTGATCCACCATCTGCGCCAAACGATCGTGGCAGGTGAACAGCAGGTTGAGCATGGCACTGCTGGTTTCCAGTTGGCCCTCAGCCACTTTCTCGAACAGATCTTCAAGTACGTGGGTAAGATCGCCAAGGGCGTCCACCCCGGCCATCCGAGCGCCGCCCTTGAGGGTATGAACGTCCCGTTGCAGCTCTGCGGCTATTAAATGATTGGACGGGTCTTCACTCCAGGTATGCAGCGCACTGCCTGTGGAGTTTATAAGGTCGTAGGCCTCCTCGAGGAAGATGCCGGTAAGCTCCGGGTCCATGTCCGAAAGATAGGCATCGTGCGTTGCCTCTTCCGGCTCGAAGGCTTCCTCAGCCTTCTCGGGCCCTGACACTGCTATGTCCATGGCGGGGTGTGAGCCGGCTGCGTCGTCCATATAAGCGCCGATTTCACTAATCAGATCAGGCGCCGGGCGAGGAAGCTCTTTCGCTTCCATGTTGTCTACCATGCCGGCTAAACGGTCATGACAGCGGAATAGCAGGTCTGATAGCTCGTCGTTAATCGACAGTCGCTGTTCGGTCAGCCCCTCAAACAGATTTTCAAGCTCGTGAGAAAGGTCGCCTACCGACGGAATGCCAGCCAGGCGTGCGCCACCTTTTAACGTATGCAAATCCCGCTGAAGCAGGCGCAGTATATCGAGGTTGTGGGTAGATTCGCTCCAGATCTGCAGAGCATCGGCCGTGCTGTTGATGAGATCGCGAGCCTCATCCAGGAATATTTCCGCGATCTCTTCATCAAGTTCGCTGTCGGGGGCTTCAGCGTCAGCATTTTCTGATTCAACATTGCCGCTTTCGGTTTCGATTGCGTCCAGTCCACCCATGCCAAAGTTGAGATCAATCTCTTCAAGGTTATCAGTGAACTCCTGATCGAAGGCGCTGGTGTCCGGTGAGGGTTGTTCGCCCATGGACCGGGTGAAGTCTTCAAGCTCGGCAACAAGTTCGTCGCCCGGCTCGGTGGCCAGTCCGGCGGCCACCTGATCCATCATGTTGATCAGATGTTCGTGGGCGTTGCGAACAATCGGGAGAAACTGTTCATGCGTAGCGTCATTCCGGGCAACGACCACATCGTAGACTTCGTGCAACGCTTGCGACAACACGGCAACGTCAGGCAGGCCAGCATTGGTTGCCGCATTGGTAAGCTGCACCAGTTCGGTATTAAGGCGATGGAGCGGCCCGATATCCTGTGGGTTCAGGGCCCACTGATCGAGGATAAGATCGGCGTCCAGGATAACGTCCAGACCCTCGTTCAGAAACAGTTGCACGAGCTGGGAGGGTGCAGGCTGTTGCCGGTCGTCGCCGGCGTTTTCATTGTAGCTGTGGAGGGTTTCCCTGGTGACCTGAGCCAGCTTTTGAAGGAACGCTTCGGTGCCGGGCAGTGACGCCTGGGGATCTCTGCGAATTTGCATCAACCCCCGTTTCAGGAAGTCGCAGGCGGTATCGATCAGAGACAACACATCCCGGTCGGCGCGCAGATTCTGAGCGCGGGACTCCTTGATCAAACGCTCCAGTGGCGCAATTATCGCCGCAATGGGAGCAATTCCCGCAGTATGAGCGCTGCCTTTCAAGGTATGCAGAGCCCGGGACAGGTTGTCGGTATAGGAGACATTTACCTTGTCGCCCGCCGACGCCAGAAACTCTCTGAGAGTCTGTAAATGAGTTTCTGTTTCGCTCTCGAAGATATCCAGTAGCACCGGGTCAACGCCGGCCTCGTCTACGTCAAAGTCAAAACCCGTTTCGGGGGGGGCTTCGGCGCCGGTTACGCTCTCCGTTTCAGCGGCGGGCATGGTGGTGCTGTCAGGAATCTCGCCGTTTGCAAGAGCGGTGGCGCGCGCCTGAAGGCCAGCCGGATCGATTGAAGGCGGTTGGTGATGCTCAAAATCGCTCATCAAGGCCGGGAGAGTGCCGGTGGTTTCTTCCAGCAGATTGGCAATGTCGTCGTTCATGAAAATGCTGCCGTCAATCACGCGGTTCAGCATGTTTTCAATCGACCAGGCCAGTTCACCCACAATCAGCGCGCCGACCATGCGGCCGCTGCCTTTGAGGGTGTGAAAGGCGCGCCGAACTTCGGAAAGCGCACTGCGGTCGTCGTGCTGGCGCAGCAGCATGGGCAAGTAGTCCCGGACCGTGTCCAGAACCTCGCCGGCTTCTTCGATAAAAATCTCGAGAATTTCGTCGTCAATCAGGTCGTCGTGCGCGCTGTTCCCGGACGAGGTCTCAGGCTCCGGAACGTCTGCCGGCGCCACGTCTGCTGGCTTGTGGGGAACAGTGTCGGTTTGCTCGCCGTCGCTGCGGCGGGTTTTGGTCATCGACTCGGCGCGTTCGATCAGCCCGGCTACGTCGCCGGCTACCTGGCCTTCACGGAATTCTTCAATAAGTGAAGGAATACGGGCGTTGACTTCGTCTATGAGAGTGAACAAGTCATCGTTCGGCTTGATGCTCTGGTCGATCACTCCGTTTAGCATGTTTTCCACAGACCAGGCCAATTCGCCAAGACTGTGTGCGCCGACCAGACGACCACTGCCTTTGAGCGTATGGAACGCACGGCGAACTTCGGTCAGAGCTGGTCGATCACCGTGATTCTGGCGCAGGCGCGGATAAAACTCGTGGATGGTCTGCAGAACCTCTTCAGCTTCCTCCACAAAGATACCAAGAATCTCGTCGTCCAGAAGATCCCCATCCGACGTTTTGGTTTCAGCTTGCGCTAAAATCGGCATTTCGCTTGGAGCAGGTTCGTTGTCCCAGGTGGGTTCTTCGCCTACCGGAAAGCCAAGGTTGGCAAGGCTTTCTTCGGCTATTCGCAGAATGTCTTCGTTGTCGCTGATGCCTTCGGCCAGACGCTCGAGGTAGTACTCAATACTGGTAATTGCGTCGGCCAGGGTGTCCAGCTGTTTCCAATCGGGTACGTGCTTGTCGCTGAGCAGAACGTCTGAAATGTAGCGTTCGGCGGAGTCCAACATACTGACCACGCGTTCCAGCGGAATCAGGCTCAAACCACCGCGGATGCTGTGAAGCAGGCCAGGAACATGCTCAATTTCGCGGATGTCCCACTGGGACGCAATGAAATTGATAACAGCCGATTTCACCTGTTCCAGAGTGTTACGCGACTCTCTCAGAAGGGCGTTGCTGGCATCCCCGAGTTCGCGGGAGCCCTGATTGGCGGGCAGGTTGTCGCGGGTGTTTCCGGATCGCTCCGGCTGCGGATCGCTGTCCAGACCGGCGAGACTGGCTTCCACATAGAGCAGAGCTCCGGCGATGTCCATCAGAGTGCCGTCATCGACAAGATCGCTTTGATTACTCAGCGTCTCAATCAGTTCGCTTTGTTCGGTGATCACTTTTCGTGGAATTCCCAGGCCCAGCACCGCGAGCGTGTTGCCTACCTGCAGCAAACCGGGCAGAAGATCTCCAAGTTCGCCGTTCTGGCGCGCTTCCGAGCGGACAAACAGGTCCAACTGATCTTTCAGTTTGGCGAGCTCTTCATTCAGCGCGTTAACGACGGAGTGAATGGCTTCACGGCCAGGGCCGGCAACGCGGTTTCGGGCGGCATCCACGTCGTCTTCGGAGGGCAAAGCCTGTTCAAGTTGATAGCGATTACGCAGATCCCGGACGTTTTCGGAGTCAAGGTCGCGCGCTCGGGCAACGTAATAGAGGAGGTGTTTCAGCAGAGCTTCCGGCGCTGGTTGCGCCAGAATGTTCCCATGTTCTTCGGTAAGGCGGCGGATCTCGCTGTCGAGTTCCCGTAGCAGGGATTTAACCGCGGCGTTGACCGGATTGGCCCTGGCCTGCAGCGTTTCCACAAAGGCCGCTGCGGCTTTCCAGAGTTCCCCGCGAGGGGTTTTTTGACACAGGCGAACCAGCCGTTGAATGACTTTTTGCAAGTAGGCGAACTGGGCGTTGAGGTCTTCTTCACGAATAACGCCCGCAAGGGCAAACTGATACATCTGGCGCAGCTTGCGAATATGGCCAAGTACTTTGGGATCCTGCAGCCGTTGGGAAGCGTTGGCGGCAGCCCGTATGCGCGATGGACCCAGATCGGGTTTGAACAGCGAAGTGTCTGAAAGGAGAGGTTCGCCCCGGGCCGCACGGAGATCGTTCAACAAAGGCAACAGCACCATGGGGAAATCGTCCTGGCTGCTACCCAGATGCTCAAGATACTGCGGAAGCTGCAGAATAGACTGCATCAGTACGTTAACGGCTTCGTCCACGTTGGTGACGCTGTTGTCCAGCACCGCCTGGGTGAGCTTTTCCATTTCTTCCGTCAGCAAGGCAGCACCGTACAGCTCAACCATCTGCAGAGTGCCATGCACTTGGTGAAGATAGTTCAGGCAGAAGCGCAGGCGGGCCGTGTCGTCGCGATTTTCGACATACGACTCCAGTGCATGCTGGCCCTGAGTCAGCGTGTCCTGTATCTCGCCCCGAACCCAGTCGAGGGCGATGCTGTCATGGTGATTGCCCATAACCTCTCCGGTTATTCTTCGTCAGTCTGGCGTTTGATCCACGCCAGTACATGTTCCGAGGGTACCCTCTGCAAACCGGGAGGCTGCCAATCGGTCAGCTCTCCCTGGCCCAAAACCAGTAATCCCCCGGGCGCCAGCCGCTCTGCAAGTCGCCTGACAATGTCCCGTCGACGCCAGCGACGGAAATAAATCAGCAGATTCTGGCAGAAGATAATGTTCATTCCGTGCATGGGTGCTCTATCCAGATCCAACACATTCAACCTGGTGAAACAGACCCGTTCCCGGATGCTATCGACAATTTCTTCGGTATTTCGCTCGGCCGGGCGAAAATACCGGGTCTTCAGATTTGCTTCTACACCCGACAGTTTGCGGGCATTAAATTGGCCAGTCCGCGCCTTCTCCAGCACCGGAGCACTGATATCCGAGCCGGTTACCCCGTACAATGGCTGCAATGCCAACTGGTTCATGCACTCGTTTAATACCATGGCCAGAGTGTAAGGCTCTTCGCCGGAAGAGCATCCAACACTCCAGGCTTCAAGCGCGTGCTTCCGGAGCTGTTCCCTGGGCCGCGTAAGAACATAGTCAGCGACCAGGCGAAAAGCGTCAGGGTCCCGAAAAAACCGGGTTTCCTGTACCGTGAGCCGATCAACCAGTGTTGACCATTCCCGTATGGCATTCGGGCCTACAACCGTCGTTTCGTAGTAGGCCTGATAACTGCTGCAGCCTATTTCCCGCATCCGGATGGCCAGTTTGGTTTCCAGAAACGAGCGGCGTTCCGCCGGTAATGTCATGCCTGTGCGCTGTTCTAACAATGCTTGCCACTGTTTGAACTGCGCCTCATCCATCGCAGGAAGACGGCGCAGAAACCAGGTGCTGTCGGCAGATAACGGACTGTTATGAAGTTCAGACATAAACCGCCATTAGCCCCGGGCTGTAAATCAGCCCACCACCGGAACGTTGCTGTTTTCCTCTTCCGTGTAATCGATCATGTCCTCTTCGGGCAGCGTGAAGCCGGCAACGGAAGACCGCAGCTCGGACGCCATTTCTGCCAGATTCCCGATCGACTTCGCGGTTGCGTTGGTACCGGACGATGTCTGCGAGGTGATTTCCTGGATAACGTTCATCGTGTTGGAAATGTGTGCCGCAGAGGATGACTGCTGGCGTGCGGCGTTGGAGATGTTCTGAATCAGCTCCGCAAGACTCATGGATACGTTCTCGATTTCCTCGAGAGCGATACCTGCGTCCTGTGCCAGACGAGCACCACGTACCACCTCGGCGGTGGTGTGTTCCATGGAGATAACGGCTTCGTTGGTGTCAGACTGGATTGTCTTGACCAGCGCTTCAATCTGCTTGGTGGCCGCAGAGGAACGTTCCGCAAGGCGCTGAACTTCGTCCGCAACGACCGCAAAGCCCCGGCCTGCATCGCCGGCCATAGAGGCCTGGATGGCAGCGTTCAGAGACAGAATGTTGGTTTGGTCGGCAATGTCGTTGATCAGGGATACGATGTCACCGATCTCCTGGGAAGATTCACCCAGGCGCTTGATCCGTTTCGATGTTTCCTGGATCTGCTCACGGATGTTGTCCATGCCGCGGATGGTGTTCTGTACGACTTCAGCGCCCTTCTTGGCGATGGCAACCGAGCGCTCGGCAACCGCAGAAGATTCCGCAGCGTTGGACGATACCTGGTCGATGGAAACGGCCATTTCGTTAACAGCCGCAGAGGCGCCGGCAATTTCCTGGGCCTGGTGCTCGGACGCATCGGCCAAGTGCATGGCGGTAGACTGGGTTTCCTGTGCCGCTGAGGCCACACGTACCGCTGTGCCACGAATGGCCTGTACCAGCCCGCGCATCTGGTCGATCGCGTAGTTGATGGAGTCGGCGATGGCACCGGTAAAGTCCTCTGTTACCGTGGCTTCCGCGGTAAGATCACCGTCGGCCAGATCGGCCAGCTCGTCCAGCAGTCGCAGGATCGCATTCTGGTTCTGCTCGTTCTGCTCCTGGGTCGTTGCCAGACGCGCCTGGGCTTCCCGGTAGAGGGCCAGGCCGATAAGCACAACCATGGCAACCATGGCCGCCAGAATAACAAAGGCCAGGGTGGGGCTGACTAACCGCGAGGCGCTCTGGGCGCGGAAATTTTCGGCAAGCACAGAGAGCTCGGAAAGCAGGATTTCCGAATTCTGAAAAATATCGCTGGAGGCGGTGCGCACCTTGAAGAGGTCGGGAGAGGCTTCAAGGATAGCGTCGACGTTCTGGGACACGAACGCGAACAGCTCATCGACCGCTTCAAGGCCGTAAATGGCATCTTCGTCGTCAACCTTGGAAATGCCCATGGCCGGATTGCCGTTCAACTGGCCCTCGAGTACCCGGCCAAACAGGCTGGCGTCGCGGCCAAACCGGTCGGCGGCGATAACGGCGTCTTCGTCACCGGACAGTACGTTGTTTACCGAGCGCACAATACGCTCCGCCAGCAGTGACTGACGCTGTGCCAGTGCGATCTGTTCTGCAGGCGCGCCTTTGTCCAGCAGAATTTGAACGATATCGTCGTACTCCACCTGTAGTTGGGGAATCGTCTCGTTCAGGGTGCGGGCAACCTCATGCAAGCCGAGCACCGCGGCTTTGGTCGTCAAAATGCTGTCGGCGTTGGCCCGTACCGTATCCCAATGCTCTTGAACACCGCTGTCGAGGGCCATTTCGCTGGGGGGCAGGCCGGTTTCCAGATTGCCTTCGGTTACGTCGGTCCAGGACTTTTGGAATTCATCACGGGAGCGGCGTAGCTGATCGAACGCCTCGCCGGTGCCGCCGGCAGCCTCAGTCGCGTTTTTCGCGATTTCCTGAGAAAGCACCCTGAGTTCGGCAGCATTGGCAATGTATTCCTGATCGTTCTGGCTGTCCCTGTTAATGATAAACAGGACCACAACGAGCAGGACGGTGAGTGCAATCAGCGAGGCAATCAGGCCGGCAACGAGTTTGTTGCCTCCTTGGCCCGCACCGATTCTTCCGGCTCTGTTTTTCATTTTCTGGCTCCCGGCCTCTTCAAGAATTTGGCAATTTGTTGTTAATAAGGCGTCCGGTGGTCAGGGCATTTGTCCTGCTACGGTTATCACCCTCACCACTGTGCGACGTCGAGAAAGCGTTCGTCTTCGAGCAGGTCGACGGCGGAAAACACTTTCCAGACTTCTTCGTTTCGTTCATAGCCGCCTGCGACAAACGGTTGAACGTTTTCAGGCACACCGGTTGGCGCTGCCCTGAAACTGTCCGTTGCAAAGTACTGCATGCCCAGCACGGTATCGACGACCAGGCCGCTGAATACATCCCCCTGTTCAATCACAAGAACCCGCCGGTCCCGCTGACTGCGAGATGAGCGGGGGATGTCAAAGAACCCGGCCAGGTCCACTAGGGGCAGAAGGCGCCCGCGGACGTTGGCCGCGCCCAGCAAAAATGGACGCACCCCCGGAATGTGCGTAAATCTGGGAACGTGCAGTATTTCAGTGACCTCACCCATGGGCGCCACATAACGCTCACCCGCAAGAACAAAGCCGATGCCGTTCCAGAGTTCTACGGCTTCCTGTTGTTCGGGCAGACCAGCGGCCATGGACCGGCTGCGCTGGGCGATATCCGTCAGAACGGCAAAGGGTGCGGCCTGGGTGGACATGCTTGCTCCAGGGTTGAGGATCAGGCGATCAGACTGTTGATAGTCTTGATCAAATCGTCTTCGTTAACCGGTTTGACCAGGTAACCTTTGGCGCCCTGACGGGTGCCCCACACACGGTCGGTTTCCTGATCTTTGGTGGTCACTATAATGACGGGGATGGACGCTGTTTCCGGCGCCCGGGTCAACTGGCGGGTTGCCTGAAAGCCGTTGAGGCCAGGCATAACCACATCCATGAGGACCAGATCGGGGTTTTCGGCGCGAGCCTTGGCAACACCATCGGCGCCGTTGTCGGCGGTCAGCACGTTGTGTTTGTGCTTTTCCAGAATGGTGGAAATTTTCTTAACCTCGGTAGGAGAGTCATCAACAATCAGAATGCGAGCCATGGGTTCCTCGATGTTTCTTGGTGCCAGCAGGTTTACTGTGACGTCACAGGTACATAATGACGGATGGTATTGAGCAATTCATCCTTGCTGAACGGTTTGGTCAGATACTGGTCAGAGCCCACGATACGGCCCTTGGCCTTGTCAAAAAGCCCATCCTTACTGGACAGCATGATGACCGGCGTCTTTTTGAAAGAGGAATTGTTCTTGATAAGCGCGCAGGTCTGATAGCCGTCCAGGCGCGGCATCATGATATCCACAAAAATGATATCGGGTTGTGAATCGGCAATTTTTGCCAGGGCATCAAAACCATCTGTTGCGGTTATAACCTCACAGCCAACCTTTTTGAGGAGGGTTTCTGCGGTGCGACGAATGGTTTTACTGTCGTCGATCACCATGATCTTCAAGTTCTCGAAGTTGTCATCCATTGTCCAGGTGCCTTGCGCTCAGCGACTGTCATTATTTTCGACCGGAGGTTTTTAGCATAAACCTTAAGATTCTTCTATAAACCCTGCCCATTTATAGATTATCGATGGCCCGATAAAAAGTATTACTTTGTGACTAAATGTACTTCTGCTCAAAACATCACATAAATGCCCCAGGATTTCTCCGGATGCATTCAAGGCTCGGGTACAATACCATCTGATTTCGCAGCTTAGCACCGACTGCCCGGTTCACTCTGCCGGCCAGTTCGTGTTTTACCCGCTTAACAGCTCAAGAGGTACTATGACTATTCGACTCGGGATCGTGATGGATCCGATTGAGGATATCCATTTCAAAAAAGACAGCTCTCTGGCGATGTTGCTGGCGGCTCAAAATCGCGGTTGGGAAATCGAATACATGGAGCTGCCAGATCTTTATCTGGACGGCGGCAAGGCTATGGCCCACACGCGCAGCCTGACCGTGCGCTCCGATCCCGACGACTGGTACAGCTTTGGTGCGTCTCAGGACATGGCTCTGGGTGATCTTGATGTGATTCTGATGCGCAAGGACCCGCCCGTTGATCGCGAGTTCCTGATCGCCACCTACATTCTTGAGTCGGCCGAACAGCAGGGCGCTCTGGTGGTTAACCCGGCTGCCACGCTGCGGGACTGCAACGAGAAACTGTTCGCAGCGCAGTTTGAGGATTTGACGCCGCCTTTGTTGGTCAGCCGGTCGTCGAAGCGGTTCCGGGAGTTCTACGCCCGGCACGGCGACATTATTATGAAACCGGTGGACGGCATGGGCGGCCATTCCATTTTTCGCGTCAAGGAGAACGATTTCAACCTGGGCGTGATAATTGAAACGCTCACCAACTATGGCGCTCATCAGGCCATGGCTCAGAAGTTCATTCCACAAATCAGTGACGGCGACAAGCGCATTCTGATGATCGAGGGCGAGGCAGTGCCTTACTCGCTTGCGCGCATTCCTTCGCAAGGCGAGAATCGCGGCAATCTGGCGGCCGGCGGCAGAGGTGAGGGGCGCGAGCTCACAGGCCGTGACCGTGAGATTTGTGCGCGAGTGGCCCCGGTTATAAAAGAAAAAGGCCTGATGTTTGTGGGCCTGGATGTCATCGGTGATTACCTTACCGAGATCAATGTAACCAGCCCAACCTGTATTCGGGAGCTGGACAGTGCTTTTGGAACAGATATTTCGAGCTTATTGATGGATGCCGTCGAGGCCCGCCTGAACAGAGGCTGACGGGGAAATCATGGATCCGATTCAACGACAGGAACGGGCGCGGTAATGGCGGTGCAGGTCAGCGATTTCGACAGGTTTTCCTTCACGCTGTTCATGGCGCTGGTGGTGCATGCGGTTGTGGTGCTGGGCATCACCTTTGCCCCTGAACCGCCGCGCTCCTCTGCCCAGACCATGGAAATCACCCTGTCGCAGTTTGATGACGAGCAGGCGCCCGAAAAGGCAGATTTTCTTGCCCAGACCAACCAGCAGGGGAGTGGCACCGAAGAAGAAGTTCTGGAGATGACCACGCCGCAGCCCACAGAGATCAGCCAGCCGGAAGTGGCTCAGGTGCAGCCAGAACCGCAAACACAAACCGAGCCGGTTCGCCGTCAGGAAAAAACGGTGGTGCAGACGCAAAGCAAGTCGAGCCGTCAGGTTCAGGAACCGGAGCAGCGCACCAAGCCGGAAGACGAGCCGTTGCCGGTAAAAGAGAAGAAAAGCCTGATGGAGCGCAGCCTGGAGATTGCCAGCCTTGAGGCCCGGTTCGACGCCCAGAAGCAGGCTTATGCGCGCAAACCCAGGGTCATGCGCGTAACGGCAGCCTCCACCCTGAAATCCACCAACGCCTGGTACGTGCAGAACTGGGTGAGCAAGGTGACCCGGGTGGGAAACATCAACTATCCCACCGAAGCTCGCCGCGCCGGAGTTTATGGCACTCTGCGAATGCTGGTGTCCATGCAGAAAGATGGAACGATCAAGGAAGTGGTCATTTTGCATTCGTCCGGCAGCACCCTGCTTGATGACGCGGCGATTCGCATCGTCAGACTGGCCGCACCGTTCGCACCCTTTCCGGATGATATGCGCAAAGAGGTGGACGAACTTGAAATCATACGTACCTGGTCCTTCCAGCAACGGGGGCTGACATCCGGATGACCGCATCAAAGCATTCTCCTCATAGCCTGCGCCACCATTTTCTGGTGGCCTCGCCTTATCTCGCTGATCCCCGGTTTCACGGAGCGGTTATATACCTTTGCGAACACTCGGATGAAGGCGCCCTCGGACTGATGATCAACCAGCCTCTGGATATTCATCTGGGCGAAATTCTGGAACAGCTTGATCTGCCGGGCGGGGAGCTTGACCTGCCGGTGTTCAGTGGAGGTCCTGTTGAGACGGAGCGGGGGTTCGTTCTGCATTCGCCGGGCGCCGGATGGCAGAATACCGCGACAATTACAGACGACGTTATGCTGACGACCTCCCGGGATATACTCGCAGGCATTGGTCGCAACGAAGGGCCGGAGGAATTCCTGATGGCTCTGGGTTATTCCGGCTGGGGAGAGGGGCAACTGGAAGAAGAACTGGGCAGCAACGCCTGGTTGACCTGTCCGGCGACCACAGACATTGTGTTCCGGACACCGTGGCCTGACCGATACAACGCTGTTCTCAAGCTGATTGGGATTGATCTTAATCAGCTCAGTGAGGTTGTGGGGCATGCCTGAAATCGGTCAGCGCAGCATTATGGCTTTTGATTTCGGGCTTCGCCGTATTGGCGTGGCGACGGGCCAGGAAATGCTCGGTACGGGCCAGCCCCTGGCGATGATTCCCGCCGACAACGGAGCCCCGGACTGGAGTCAGCTGGAAAAACTGCTTGTGGAATGGCAACCGGACCTGGTGTTGGTCGGCCTGCCCCTAAACATGGATGACAGCGAAAACGACATGTGTGGCCGCGCCCGTAAATTCGGTAAACGGCTGCATGGCCGATTCCATGTGCTGGTCGAGATGGTGGATGAACGCCTGACCAGTTACGAAGCCAAGGGTCAGGTAATGGCAGCCGGTGGAAGCCGGGACTATGGTCGCCACGGAGTGGACGATCGCGCAGCGGTGCTGATACTGGAAACCTGGTGTCGGCTGCTAACAGAATAAAAAAGCGAGAACGTAATGAGCGCATTGCTTGAGATGGATCAGCTGATGGATAAGCTGGAAGCGGGGCTACGAGGCCTGCTCAAAGAACGTGATATAGAGTCACCGGTGCTTATCGGCATCCGCACTGGCGGCGTCTGGGTGGCAGACATTCTTGGTAAGCGTCTCGGGATTGAGGAGCCGTTCGGAGAACTGGACATTTCCTTTTATCGCGATGATTTCAGTCGTATTGGGCTGAATCCGAAAGTCACACCGTCAAGCCTGCCATTTGATACTGAAGGCCGGGATATCATACTGGTTGATGATGTGATCATGAGTGGCCGGACCATACGGGCGGCAATGAATGAACTGTTCGATTATGGCCGCCCAGCCAGTATCATACTCGCCACCCTGATTGATCTTGGTGCGCGTGAACTGCCCGTTCAGCCCGATGTGGCGGGGCAGACACTGGCGCTTGATGCACAACAGCGCGTGAAACTTCGCGGCCCGGATCCGCTGCGCATCGAACTTCAGGAAGCCGGACAGTAAACCCCCGAACCCGACAGCAGGCAAATCATGACCGCAAACGCAGCTTCCCCCAATCATTTGCAGCTAACCCGGGACGGCCAGTTGCGGCATTTTTTGACTCTGGACGGTTTGAACAGGGAGTTGCTGACCGACATTCTTGATACCGCCGATTCGTTTATTGAAGTGGGCGAGCGAAGCATCAAGAAAGTGCCCCTGCTGAGAGGGCGAACGGTCGTTAACCTGTTTTTTGAGCCCAGTACACGCACTCGCAGCACGTTTGAACTTGCCGCCAAACGGCTGTCTGCAGACGTGCTGAACCTCGATATAAACACCTCTGCGACCTCCAAGGGCGAGTCGCTTTCAGATACCCTTTTGAACCTCGAGGCCATGGCCAGCGATATGTTTGTGGTGCGCCATGCCCAGAGCGGCGCACCTCACTTCATCGCTGAAAGCGTCACCCCCGGGGTCGCTATTATCAACGCCGGTGACGGTCGCCATGCCCATCCCACCCAGGCCATGCTGGATATGCTGACCATTCGCCAGCACAAGGGCGCTTTTGAGGGCCTGAAAGTCGCCATCGTGGGAGATGTTCTGCATTCACGGGTTGCCCGCTCCCAGATTCGCGCACTCAATGAGCTGGGCGCCGAACAAATCCGGGTTATTGCGCCTGGCACTTTGTTGCCGACCGATGTGGAAAGCCTCGGCTGCACGGTTGAGTACGACATGGTCAAAGGCATGAAAGATCTGGATGTGGTGATCATGCTGCGCTTGCAAAAAGAGCGTATGGAGGGGGCATTGTTGCCGAGCGAGCGCGAGTTTTATCGATTGTATGGGTTGAGCCAGGAGAAGCTCGCATTGGCGCATCCGGAATGCATTGTGATGCACCCGGGGCCGATTAATCGCGGCGTAGAAATTGAATCCGCCGTGGCAGATGGCCCACAGTCGGTCATTCTGAATCAGGTCACCAACGGCATTGCCATCCGCATGGCGGTGATGTCCATGGCCATGGGCGGGCAGGTAGCCGAGCGCCAGCACAAACTGGCTGAACTGATTGAAAGAGGCCCGGCATGAGCGCTAGCAAACCAACTCCCGGCTCCAGCCTGAAAATTACCGGTGGTCGATTGCTGGACGGCCATGGCAGTGAAGCGCCCAACATTGCGCTAATGATTCGTAACGGGCGCATTGCGGCCTTGGGCGAGGCCGCTGAGCAGGCCGAGGCAGATCAGACGTTTGATGCGCATGGGTGTGTGATCGCGCCCGGGTTCGTGGATCTGTATTGCAACCTGCGGGAGCCGGGTAATGGCCAGAAGGGCAATATGGCCTCGGAAACCCGCGCCGCAGCCCGGGGCGGGTTTACAACCGTTTGCACCTCCCCCGAAACTTCCCCGGTTAATGACTCCAGAGCCGTTACGCACCTGATCCGGGAAGCCGCCGCTATCAGTTCGGCTATCCGGGTTTTGCCGGTCGGGGCGATAACCCGGGGGCTGGAAGGCGACATGCTCAGTGATATGGCCGGTCTTATTGCAGCCGGCTGTGTTGCCGTTGGCAATGGATCCCGCGGTGTGCGCAATGCGCGCGTACTCCGCCGCTGCATGGCCTACGCTCAAACCTTTGGCCTTACGGTGATGTTTCGTCCGGAAAACCAGTCGTTGGCCGCAGACGGCTACGCCCATGATGGTTTGGTGACGTCCCGCCTCGGCTTATTGGGTATTCCGGAGGTGGCAGAAACCGCGTCGGTCATGGAAATGCTTTTGCTGGCGGAGGAGACAGGCGTAAAGCTGCATTTGAGCCAGCTTTCCTGCGGCCGAAGTGTTGAAATGATCGCCGACGCGCGCCGCCGGGGCATTGCGGTGACGGCCGACGTGGCCATGCATCAGCTTGTCTTTACACAGGACGCGCTGGCCGGCTTTGACAGTCGTTTTCACCTGCGCCCGCCGTTGCGCTCGGAAACCGATCGCAAGGCTCTCGTTGCCGGCGTTCGCGAAGGCGTGATTGATGCGATCGTAAGCCAGCATTTACCCCACGACAGCGCCGCCAAACAGGCACCGTTGCCCGCCACCGAGCCCGGCCTTTCCAGTATAGAAAGCGTGCTCTCGCTAGGTTTGGGTCTTGTTCAGGGTGGGGAGCTTACCCTCGCTGAGCTGGTTCGCGGCCTTACTTCAGGCCCAGCCTCGGTCATCGGACGAACCGCAACCATTGGCAGCGATGAGATTGCCGATCTTTGCGTGTTTGATCCCGAGGCCCATTGGACCCCGAGCCGCCAGACCCTGATTTCTGCGGGTCAGCACGCACCGGTGCTGGGCCGCTCGTTGCCCGGGCTGGTGCGGCTTACGCTGGTGGACGGGCAGGAGGCCTGGGTTAGCGAAACGCGTCTTTGAGGGCCTTGCCTGCTTTGAAGCCGACGGTTTTGCTGGCGGGGATGCGAATAGCCGCTCCGGTTTGCGGGTTTCTCCCATCTCGGGCTTCCCGGGCGCGAATGTTGAAAGTGCCAAAGCCGATCAGGGTGGTGTCTTCGCCCCGGGCAGCGGCGGCCGAGATCTGATCCGTAACCGTGGTAATCACCTCGCTGGCTTTTTCACGGGTGAGGCCAGTGCGTTCGGCGATGGACGCCGCGAGTTCAGGTTTGCGCATCGGGTATTCCTTTTTTATTTTTTCATCAGAACCGCAGCCAGGCTCGCGGTTGCCCAATCTATCGTCGTTAGCGGTGTCAATCCGACTCGAAAGCACCTTTGTGAAATTCGATGGCGGCATCGACTTCCTCGATACCGCAGACTCTGGGTTCTGGTGGCTCGGCGCCGGCCATTACGCGCAGAACCGAGTGCACACTCCGGGACAGGGACTCCGTGTTGTAGCCACCCTCAAGAATCATAGCCAAGCGGCCATTGCAGTGTTTGTCCGCAATTTGCTGGAGGACGCCGGTCATCGCGGCAAAGCCCTCGTAGGTCACGTTGAGCGCCAGATCAAATGAGTGCGCGTCGAAGCCGGCAGAGACCAGTATAAGGTCGGGTTTAAAGAAATCTGCGGCTGGCACCAGAAGTTCCCGCAGGGCTTTCAGATAGGCAGCATCTCCAGCGCCGCCGGGCATTGGAACATTCACCACAGAGCCCTCTCCCAGCCCTGCACCGACGTCAGTGAGCGCGCCGCTGCCAGGGTAAAAAGGTGAGCCCCGGTGGATGTCAAAAAACAGCACATCCGGATCGGCCCAGAAGATATCCTGAGTACCGTTACCATGGTGGGCATCCCAATCAATAATCAGTACCCGCTCGCATCCCAGTTCGGCCTGGGCGTGGGCGGCGGCCACCGCAACATTGTTGAACAGGCAAAA
>NZ_DRGY01000138.1 GCF_011049865.1 Marinobacter antarcticus
GAACAGCTCCGTGGGGAAAGGGCCAGCCCCAACCCGGGTGGTGTAGGCCTTGGTAATGCCCAGCACGTAATCCAGGTACAAGGGGCCAAAACCGGAACCTGTGGCGGTACCACCCGCCGTGGTATTGGACGACGTTACGAACGGATAGGTTCCCAGGTCAATGTCGAGCAAAGATCCTTGGGCGCCTTCGAACATGATGTCCTGTCCGCGCTTGCGGTAGTCGTGTAGCAAATCGGTGACGTCGGCTGCCATGGGCAGAATTTCTTCGCCCATCTGTTTCAGCTCTTCAAGAGCCGCATCGATATCTTCAGCTTCTTCCTTGAAGTACTCCGTCAGAACAAAGTTGTGATACGACATGATTTCACGCAGCTTCATCTCGAAATCCGCCGGGTTATGAAGATCGCCAAGACGAACGCCACGGCGGGAAACCTTGTCTTCATAAGCCGGCCCAATGCCCCGGCCGGTGGTGCCAATTTTGTCATTGCCTTTGGCGCGTTCGCGGGCCTGGTCAATGCGCACGTGGGTGCGCAAGATGATCGGACACGCAAGGCTGATACGCAGCCGGTCACGAACCGCCACACCGGACGCCTCAAGTTCGCGGACTTCTTTCATGAGAGCTTCCGGCGAAACAACAACGCCGTTGCCAATCAGGCACTGAACGTCCTGCCGCAGGATACCGGAGGGAATCAGGTGCAGAGCCGTTTTCTTGCCTTCGATGACCAACGTATGGCCTGCGTTATGGCCGCCCTGAAAACGGACCACCGCTGCGACTTTTTCGGTCAACAGATCGACGATTTTACCCTTGCCTTCATCACCCCATTGGGTGCCCAGCACAACAACGTTTTTACCCATGATTTTCTCTCAATGCGCACACGATGAGGCGTGCGTCTTGCAAATTTGGTAAATGTACCTGTATGAGTTCACGGCAGCTCACGAGCGTCAACCCAGCGTCTGTACCACCCAACGATCACCCTGTTTTACCAGTTCCCGATCACACCCTCGGGTTGCGGGATCAACTCCGTTGTCTTCCGGTAGCGCCCGGACAACGGTCTCCGTTATTCTCAGTTTTGAGATCATCTTTTCCAGCACTGCATCGTTCTGTGCAGGTGCCCAGACAGCGCAGCTGCGATTGAGCGACCGCTTGCCAAGGGCTACGAGTGCCCGTATGTCCAGGCTGAACCCTGTGGCAGGACGTGCCCGTCCGAAATCACTGCCAATGGCGTCGTAACGGCCGCCTTTGGCAACGGCGTCACCGTGGCCCGGCACGTAAGCGGCAAACACCAGACCGGTGTGATAGTTGTAACCGCGCAACTCGCAGAAATCGAAACCGAAACTGACTTCCGGGAAGTCTCTTTCCAGCATCTGTGCGACCCGGCCTAATTGATCGAGCGCCGCACTCAGGCTTTCGGACGCGCCGCTCAGTATTCGACGTGCTTCTGCCAGAGCCTCCGGGCCACCGCTTACACGGGCAAGCTCGCGGAGACGCGCACCCGCTGAACCGGCAGGGCAATCCCCCAGCAACTGGTCCAGCTCAGGTACCGATTTGCGCGCCATGGCGTCAAAGATTGCCGCACTGGTGTCACGATCAAATTGCGCTTCGCCAATCAGACTTTCATAAATGGAAACGTGGGCCAGATCCAGATGAATACTCGGCAGGCCAGCAACGCGAAGGGCCTCCAGCATCAGGCTGATGATTTCCATGTCTGCAGATTCAGACGCGCTACCGAACAGTTCACAGCCCGCCTGAATGGGCGTGCGCCCGGTCAGCATGTGCTTGGGGCGGGTATGAAGCACGTGTCCCGCATAGCACAAGCGTGTGATCCCCTCCTGTCCCAAGGTGTGGGCATCAATGCGCGCAGCTTGGGGCGTCATATCGGCTCGAACACCCATCATGCGCCCGGTCAGCTGATCCGTCAGCTTGAAGGTTTGCAGTTCCAGGTTGTGCCCGGTGCCGGTAAACAGGGATTCGAGGTATTCGATAAGCGGTGGGATAACCAGTTGGTAGCCCCAGCGTTGGCAGGTATCCATTACATCCCGGCGCAGGGATTCTATCTGTCCGGCCAGTGGCGGCAAGATATCCTCCACCCCGTCCGGCAGTAACCAGCGATCAGATACTGTCATGAGATTCCGTTGTCCATCCCGCACACTTCTGCTTGTTACGCAGAAAAATACGCAGGTTCTTTAGGGTGACATTCGGGTAGAAGAACCCGAACCAAAACTCAGCAAATTTTACACTGTTGGCGGACACAAAAAAACCGGAATACCAGGGCATTCCGGTTTTTCAGCAAACGGTGCGCGTTTTAGCTTCCGCCCTTTGAATCCTTCAGGAATTTCATGAATTCGCTGTTGGCGTCAATAACCATCATGTCGTCTTTGCCAGAGAAAGTGTTCCGATATGCCTGAAGACTACGGTAGAAGCTGTAGAAGTCAGCGTTGGAGCCATAGGCGTCTGCGTATATCTGGGCCGCTTCACCATCACCTTCACCCCGAGTTGTTTCCGAGGCAGAGAATGCTTCTGCCAGGGTAACGGTTTTCTGGCGATCCGCATCGGCGCGAATACCCTCAGCCAGCTCCTTGCCGCGGGAACGGAATTCCTGGGCAAGTTTCTCACGCTCAGCCGCCATCCGGCGATAAACGTTTTCACTCACCTGTCCGGGAAATTCTATAGCCTTAAGTCGGATATCCCTGACTTCGATACCAAACTCTTTTACAGAGGTTTCATTTACCCGGTCACGCAGAGTTTGCATAAGCTGGTCACGCTGACCTGAGACCACCTCGTGCATGGTGCGAACACCGAACTCATCCCGCAGTCCGTTATCCACCCGTGACAACAACAGTGACTGGGCACGCAATTCATCCCCGCCGGTGGCGCGATAGAACTGATCCACGTCACGAATTTTCCAGACAATATAGGAATCCACATCCAGCGGTTTCTTTTCAACCGTCAGGTACTGCCGCGAAGGCAAATCCATGGTCAGTACGCGGACATCGAACTGCCGAACCTGATCGATCACCGGCACCTTGAAATGAATGCCCGCCTGGATATCAGTTTCAACCAACTCACCGAACCTGAGCATGACCCCACGATGAGTTTCCGGAATGATAAAAACGCTCGACATTACCAGCAGGACGACGATCAGGGCGCCTGCAAGGCCCACTACACCTTTAGGTCCCATGATTATCTGCTCCTCCGTGCATTAGTGTCTTGTCTGGTCCGCAATTTCTGAACAACCTGATCGGTCAGGTCTTCAATATCCGCCTGGCTTCCACCACTTCCTGAAGACTGATTGCCTCCCCGTGATGATGAACCCTGGGTGAGACGATCCAGAGGCAGATACATCATGTTGCCACTGCTTTCAGTATCCACAAGAATCTTGCTGCTGTTTGAAAGCACAGTTTCCAGAGTCTGCAAGTACATACGCTCGCGAGTGACCACGGGCGCCGTCTGATAGACAGCCAGTAACTCGAGGAAACGGGCTGTTTCACCGCGGGCGCGCTCAACAACCTCTTGCTTGTAAGCGCTTGCTTCTTCGATCATGCGCTGCGCTTGGCCGCGAGCTTCAGGAACCACCTTGTTTCGGTAGGTTTCTGCCTCTTCCTTAACGCGTTGCTCATCTTCACGAGCGCGCTGGACTTCCCGGAACGCATCTTGCACCGCTGCGGGTGGCTGAGTACTTTCAACGTTAACACGGACGATCTCAAGACCGGTTCCGTATTCTTTCAAAAAGCCCTGGAGGCGCTGTTCAACACGAACGGCGAGTTCTGCACGACCTTCTGTCAGCACATCATCGAGAGACGAACTGCCAACCTCGTGGCGCAGTGCGCTGTCTGTGGCGAACGCGAGAGCCTGGTTAGAGTCACGCACGTTCAAGACGTAAGCACGCGCATCACCAACCCGGTACTGAACCTGCAGATCGATCGTTACCAGGTTTTCATCCTGGGTCAGCATCTGCCCGCTCGACTTGGCGGTTCTTACGCTGGTGACTCGCACCATGGTGACGTCGTCAATCAGAGGCACTTTGAATCTCAGGCCGGGGCTTTCAGTTTTGGCATATTCACCAAATCTGAGCACCACAGAGCGCTCTTGCTCGTTGACGGTGTAGAATGATTGAAATATCACGTAACCCAGCACGAGAATGGCTGCCAGTGCGAGAATAGCGCCGAACCCGCCGCCACCCCCGGAACTTTTACCGCCCTCGTTGTTACCAGAGTCTCCGGACTTTTTACCCTTACCGCCCAGCATCTTACTAAGCTTGTCCAGGCCTTTTTTCAGCGCCTCGTCAAGGTCTGGTGGTCCCTGATCATTGCCGCGACGACCGCCACCCGTTCCCCAGGGATCGTTGTCTTTGTCGTTGCGGTTTCCACCCGGTTCATTCCAGGCCATAGTGCTCTCCGTTACTAACGTGTCGATGGCTGCAGATACTAGGGACTTATCATCGCCCCGGCAATAGCCACTAAGGTTTCAGGCACGCCCAACGTCCAGACGTACCGATTCTTCACTGATGCCCGCACGGCTCAGAAGCTGCAGCCAGTCCCGATGTTGTAATCGGGTTTCGAGCACCATGTCTCCGGATTCCCGGTGTTCTTCGCTGAGTACTGATCCCGCCTCGTGCATGAGCGCCCGAAGCTTGCCATCAGCAGGCCCGAGCAAAACGAAGTAGTGTACAACATCTTCAGCCAAACGCTCGACGATCGCATCGTACAAGCCGTCCAGACCTTCACCGGAAACCGCAGACACCCAGGCCCGCACAGGCACACCCTCTTCATTGCGCTCTATCCGGGGAGTGAAATTGTCCAGCAAATCGATTTTATTGAATACCTGAAGCACAGGTATTTCGTCGGCGCCGATTTCCGCCAGCACCTCTTCAACTTGTTCTATATTTTCATCACGGCGGCTATCGTGACTGTCCACGATGTGAAGCAGAATGGTCGCTTCCGTTGTTTCTTCCAGGGTAGCCCGAAATGCCTCAACCAGTTTATGGGGCAGATGCCGGATAAAGCCCACGGTATCCGCCATTACGACCGGCCCTATGTCCGGAAGTTCCAGGCGTCGGATGGTTGGGTCCAATGTTGCGAACAACTTGTCGGCCGCGTATACGGAAGACGTGGTAATCCGGTTGAACAAGGTAGATTTGCCAGCGTTGGTATAACCAACCAGAGATACCGTCGGAATGTCTGCACGCTTGCGCGCGCGACGACCCTGATTACGCTGCCTGCGAACCTTCTCAAGACGCTTGTGGATCGACTTGATGCGCTCACGCAGCAATCTGCGGTCGGTTTCCAGTTGGGTTTCACCGGGGCCACGCAGGCCGATGCCGCCTTTCTGACGCTCAAGGTGTGTCCAGCCGCGTACAAGGCGCGTTGACATGAAATCAAGCTGAGCCAGCTCTACCTGTAGCTTGCCTTCGTGGGTGCGAGCTCGCTGCGCAAAAATATCCAGAATAACGCCGGTTCGATCCAGAACACGGCATTTTAACTCACGCTCAATGTTTCGTTCCTGGCTGGGGCTAAGCGCGTGGTTGAACAGAATGACATCGGCTTCGTGTGCGGTCATCGCATCACGAATTTCCTCCAGCTTGCCTTCGCCCACGAACAATCTCGGGCTGGGCTGCTTGCGGGATCCGGTTACAACTCCAACCGCCTCAACACCGGCAGACGCAACAAGTTCCCGAAATTCCTCGGGATCTTCAGAGCCTTCATGAGACGTAAAATCGATATGGACGAGGATCGCTCGTTCACCTACATCCGGGCGCTCAAACAATGGGCATCAACTCCGAAACAGTCTGGCTGTTAACCTCAGAAAAACAAACACCCGCGGCCGTCAAAACCCAAAGGCTCGTCGGGAACGCGGGTGGCAAAAACCGGTAACCCCGGGTCAATTCAGTCTTCAGATTCATCCTCTTCTGCCGGATTTTGCTGCGGAATGCGAACATTCCTGGCAGGCACAACCGTGGAAATTGCGTGCTTGTAGACCATTTGGCTGACGGTGTTTTTCAACAAAATAACGAATTGGTCAAAAGACTCTACCTGGCCCTGCAATTTGATGCCGTTAACCAAAAAGATGGAAACCGGAATGCGTTCCTTGCGTAAGGCATTGAGGTAAGGGTCTTGTAACGAGTGCCCTTTTGACATGTTTATTCTCCTGTTTTTTAGTAAATGCAAATCGTCATTATTCGAAACTAAATGTGGCGTGAAGTCTGACTTTTTTCAAGGCTGCCTCAACGATAAACGGGCCTTCGCTGTCGAACCAGTTCAAATCAGACCACTTGCGAAGCCACGTTAACTGCCGCTTGGCAAGCTGTCGGGTGGCCGCGACGCCGTTGCTTACAAATACGTCATAATCGTCGGAATTGACCAGATAACTCCAAGCCTGACGATAACCAACGCAACGCATCGAAGGGAGGTCCGGGTCAAGATCGCCCCGGCCCATCAGTGCGCGAACTTCTTCCAGAAATCCCGCTTCCAACATACTTGCGAAACGCTGGTGTATTCGGTCGTGAAGCACTTGCCTCTGCGGAGGTGCAAGCGCGAGTTGCGTTATAGTATACGGAAGCGACGAAGTTCCGTCTGCCTGCCATTGCGTAAAATAAGTGTAATCCTCAACATTCTGACAACCGGCCTCTTGCTGCGGCGACTGGGGGGCGTCTGACTTCCAGAACGCCGAGATCGGCCGCCCCGTCAGGCGAACGACTTCCAGGGCTCTCAACAGGCGCTGGTGATTGTTCGGGTGGATTATCTTTGCCGCAATCGGATCAACGGCCCGCAACTCTTCGTAAAGTGCCGGCCAGCCCAGCCGTCGCGCCTCCGCCTCCAAAGCTCTGCGCAGCTCCGGACTTGCCGCTGGCAACCCGGACATGCCATGCAACAACGCCTTGAAATACATCATGGTGCCGCCCACCAGCAACGGTATGCGCCCTGCGCGCGAGATTTTCGTCATTTCTGCGAGCGCATCCCTGCGAAAATCGGCAGCGGAATAGGTTTCGGCCGGATCACAGATATCAATCAGTCGGTGCGGAGCCCGCGCAAGCTCGTCATTGGTGGGCTTGGCCGTACCGATGTTCATCCCGCGGTAAATCATCGCCGAATCAACACTGATGATGTCGCAAGGCAGGCGTTCGCAAAGCGCCATGGCCAGATCGGTCTTGCCCGAGGCTGTTGGCCCCATGAGAAAAATCGCAGGCGGCCGGTCGGGGGCGCCACCGGCATCAGAGATTGGCAACATTGCTAGCGACCCCGCAGAAACAGCTTATCCAGCTCGGCGAGCGTCACCAGCGTCCAGGTCGGCCGGCCGTGGTTGCACTGCCCACTGCGCTCTGTTGCTTCCATATCCCGCAGCAGTGAATTCATCTCCGGTATGGTCAACTGGCGATTTGCCCGCACCGAACCGTGACAAGCCATGGTGCCAAGAAGCTCATGGGTTACGGCTTCTACCCGGTCGCTTTGGCCGTGCTCAATCAAATCCGATAACACGTCCCGAACGAGCTGCTCGGTATCGGCGCCTCGCAGCAACGCAGGCACCTGACGAATGGCAAGCGTTTCAGGCCCGATTCGCTCAATCTGCAGCCCGAGCTGTTGCAGCTCGTCTGCGTGGGTTTCAGCCAACGCAGCTTCCTTCTGGCTGACCGCGAGAGACAGCGGCACCAGCAACGGCTGGCTTTTGAGATCCTGCTCTGCCAGTGCGCGCTTCATACGCTCGTAGGTGATGCGTTCGTGGGCCGCATGCATATCGACCACGACCATCCCGGCACTGCCTTGGGCCAAAATGTAAATGCCGTGCAACTGGGCAATGGCATATCCCAGAGGCGGCTCCTCATGCCCGTTCGCGTTGGCCTGATGATCCAGAGCGGCGGGAGACGCAGGCGCCAAACCGTCCAGCGCTGCATGCTCTTGTCGCGCGCTGACACCGCCGCCGCCAAGGGACTGATAAAAGGCCATCTGATCACTGGCCCGCCATTCCTGCTGAGGCGCGGCCTGCCCGACAAAACCGGAACCCGGGGCACGATTGTCAGCCACAGGCGTTGCCGGTTGCCGACCCCATGGCTGGTGCTGGGCCACTGAGCCGGCTGCCGGGTATTCTTTGTGACCTTCGGCTTCGCGCCCAAAAGACTGAGCCACCGCACCGCGAAAGTGGTCGTCTGGCCGCACATCAGCCAAAGCCTTGTGCAGCGTACGAAAGATAAAATCGTGCACCAGACGACCGTCACGGAAGCGCACTTCGTGCTTGGTCGGGTGCACGTTCACATCCACGGTGGCCGGATCCACTTCAAGGTAAAGAACAAACGCAGGATGGCGATTGTTGTACAACACATCGCGGTATGCCTGACGCACGGCATGGGCAACCAACCGGTCGCGGATCACCCGGCCATTAACGAAGAAATACTGAAGATCGGCCTGGCTGCGAGAAAATGTGGGCAAGGCCACCCAACCCCAAAGGCGCAAACCCGTGGCTTCTGCGTCAATGACGACGGCGTTGTCGATAAATTTCTGCCCACAGAGGGCGCCAATGCGGCGCTCTCTGTCGAGCGTGGACCCTGCTGGTTGAAGGTTCTGTACAACCCGCTGGTTGTGACGGAGGGTAAAACCCGCATCGAAGCGACTGAGCGCCTGGCGTCGAATACACTCTTCTACGTGATTAAATTCGGTTTTTTCAGCCCGAAGAAATTTGCGCCGAGCCGGGGTATTGAAAAAAAGATCCCGAACTTCAACGGTGGTGCCCACAGGATGCGCGGCCGGTGAAATTGTGGCGTCCATGTCACGCCCTTCAACTTCCACCCGGGAGGCCGCCTCCTGGCCTTCTGTGCGAGAGGTCAGCGCAAGGCGCGACACCGAACTGATACTGGCCAACGCTTCACCCCTGAAACCCAGGGACACTACGGATTCCAGATCATCAAGACTGACAATTTTACTGGTTGCATGGCGGCTGAGCGCCAGCGGCAGGTCACTTTCAGCAATACCACTGCCGTCGTCACGAACCCGGATCAGCTTTACGCCGCCTTGTTCGACCTCAACATCGACGCGGTCAGCACCTGCGTCGAGTGCATTTTCAACCAGTTCTTTTACGACGGATGCAGGGCGCTCAACGACCTCGCCCGCGGCAATCTGGTTTGCCAGCCGCGGCGAGAGCAATCGTATGGAGGGCATGTTTCAGGGCCACCTCTTGTTCAGGATGAGGGAATACGAATGGTTTGCCCTACCATAACACGGTCGTCCCTCAGGTCGTTATACTGCATCAATTCGCTGACCGTGGTCTGATTGTCCCGAGCCACTGCTGAGAGCGTATCGCCACTTTGAACTTCGTATTGACTGATTCGACCAGAGCCTGGACCGTTATGTTTTTGCCACGCCAGCAAAGTACCCGGCGGGGGCGTTTTCCGGAAATATGCATCAATACCGTTCATTATGGCGCCGGCCAATCTGCGGCGGTACCAGTCTGTCGCCAGATTTTTCTCTTCATGCGGATTTGAGATAAATCCGGCCTCTACCAAGATGGACGGAATATCGGGCGACTTGAGCACCGCAAAGGCTGCTTGTTCCACGCCTGGCTTGTGCAGACGAGCAACTCCACCAAGCTTACCCAGCACAGAGCTACCCACGCCCAGGCTGGCGTTTATGCTCGCGGTCATGGATAAATCGAGCAGCACACCCGCCAGCATATCGTCGCGGCCGTCAAGAGATACGCCGCCAGCACCGCCGATCAGGTCTGAGCGATTTTCACTCTGCGCCAGCCAGCGCGCCGTTTCACTGGTAGCACCACGCTGGGACAACGCGAATACCGAGGCGCCTTTAGGCTGGGGGGTGCGAAAGGCATCTGCGTGCACCGACACAAACAAATCGGCGCCGTACTTGCGGGCCAGAATAGTGCGGCTTCTCAACCCGATATAATAGTCTCCGGTTCGGGTGAGCTTGGCGGTATAACCCGGCTGCTTGTCGATCATATCCTTGATAATATGCGCCATTTTCAAGACAACGTCTTTTTCGTGGGTACCCCGTGGGCCGATAGCACCGGGATCTTCACCTCCGTGGCCTGCATCAACAACCACGATAACATCGCGTTTGCCGGCGGAATTTTGAGTGACCGTTGGTTTGGTCGCTTTTTCCAGGCGACTGCCACTTTCATCAATCAGATCAACCACGAGCCGGTAGCCATATTGCTGATTGGGCTCCAACTGAAAACTCCGGGGCTTGACGTCGCTGGCAAGATCAAGAACCACTCTGAGATCTGTTCCATTGCGCGGCGCGCTGCGGATACGCCGGACAGGGCTGCCGGACAGATCGAGTTTATCGAAGTCCGCTTTGAGTCGAGTGTTCTTCAGATCAATCACCAACCGCGACGGATTGCTCAGTGCGAATATGTTGTGATCGACCTTGCCTTTCGTGTCCAGCACCAGGCGAGTATGGTCCGGCGCGGGCCAGATGCGGATACCTTCCACCTGCGTGCCTGCCTGAACCTGCACGGTTGCGACCAGCAGCCACAAGGACGTCAACGTCATCATTGTTTTCATTGTGAGCTTGAATTTATTCATACAGCCTGCCTGTTTATCCGGTTCTGGCCCATTAATAGCGCGGCCCGGTTAACTCCAGTTCGTTCAAAAGTGATGCACCCAACTCTGAGCGCGCCCGGACAACCGCGGAGCGGCCTTCGCCCTGATATTCAAGTTGGATTTCGAGATCCGGCTTTGGTAGCAACCCTGTGCCTCGCTCCGGCCATTCGATAAGGCAAACGCTCTGACCGTTGAAGTAATCCCGTATGCCCATGTATTCCAGCTCTTCAGGATCGCCCAACCGGTACAAATCAAAATGATAGGTCGGTGGTGTCAACTCCTCATAGGGCTCGACCAGCGTGTAGGTCGGGCTCTTCACAGCGCCTGTGTGCCCGAGACCCCTTATAAATCCCCGGCTGAGCGTGGTCTTACCCATTCCGAGATCGCCCTCGAGAAACACGGTCAGGCCCTGGCCGGATTTTTTTGCCAGCCGGGCTAACGCGCGGCCCAGTTTCTGCGTGTCGGCCTCACCTTCCAGAAACAGCCGATGCTCGCTCACAGAAATACTCACTTGTCTTCCTCACGGCAGTGACTGGCTGGCTCAGCCTCACGGAAAACCAGGGGGAGCGCGTCGATAACATCGGTCGGTATCAACCCGGCATAGCCTTTGGTTGCCGATGCCTTGGCGGCCGCTTCAAGATGAATAACGGCCCCCAACACAGCAGCGCGGGCAGGTGCACCGGGCATCTGAGCGTAAAGCGACCCGACAACTCCCGATAACACGTCTCCCATGCCTCCGGTCGCCATGCCCGGATTACTGCCACCGGCAATATCCACCGGCTCCGAACCAGATGCGATAACCGTGCCGGCACCTTTAAGCAACACCACGCCGCCATAAACCGACTGCAGCTTTTTGGCCGCAGCCAAACGATCCGCCTCTATCTCCGGGATCGCGCAGTTCAGTAATCTGGCGGCTTCACCCGGATGCGGTGTCAGAATCTGCTGACTGACCGGTTTAACCGCTTGGGATGACAGCAAATTAAGCGCGTCTGCGTCCAGAACGCGGGGTTTTCCGCTGTCTAAAACCTGTTGCAGCATTTGCTGGCCCCAGGCGCTTTGCCCCATACCCGGCCCGCAAACGACAACCGTCGCAGCCTGCAGCAACGCCGGCAGCTCTGAACCATGAATTACACCGTGAACCATAACCGACGGACACCGCGCCAACGCTGCCGTAACGTGCTCAGGGCGCGTCGCCAGCGAAACCAGCCCGGCACCCGAGCGTGCAGCCGCTTCCGCAGCCAACAAGCCTGCGCCACCAAAGCCCCGGTCTCCCGCGACCACCAGAACATGGCCAAACCGGCCCTTGTGGGCATTGGCGAGGCGAACGGGCAACCAATCGCGAACCGAAGGCCAACGCCGAAGCATCGCGACCGGGCTTTCGCCACTTTCATCGACGCCAGTGCCCGTTTTCAGCGCTTCAAAAACCACATCACCACACACAGCCACGCCCTGCCCGGTATACAGCCCGGCTTTACGGCCAATAAACGTAACCGTCATGGTGGCCAGCACTACTTCGCCCCCGGCCGCCCCCGACGTGGCATTCAGCCCGGATGGCACATCCACCGCCAGCACGGGAAGCCCGGCGCGGTTGCAGCGCACAATTATCCCGGAAAATGGTTCCCTGGGGGCACCGGAAATGCCGGTGCCCAGCATGGCGTCGACAATCAGTTTTGCTGTTTCAAACAAAGCATTCAGCGCGGGCTCGCTGATATCTCCCAGATCCTGCACCTCTACGCCATCCGCAATCGCCTTTTGCCAGGCTTTGCGGGCATCGCCACTCAACTTACCGGTGGGAGCAACCGCAAGACACTGCACAGACAGCCCGTGCCTGATGGCATTGGCCGCGATCAGATAACCATCACCGCCGTTATTGCCAGCGCCGCAAAGCACCAACACGGGCTCTACGCCGGGCCAGCGAACAACCAATTGGCGAAATGCTGCGCGGGCAGCAGACTGCATCAGTTCAAAGCCGTCGACGCCCTGCTGTTCGATCACATATTGATCGATACGACGCACAGAATCGGCACAAAACAGCGCATCTGATAAACTATTCCCAGCGTGCTGTGGCATGAACCTTTGCCCCCGTTACAGAAACCGGTTTAAGAAAATTGGCCAGCTATCTGTAAAGCATAGCAAAACAGCGGAAAAGGTCATAACTTAATCAAATTAAATATCATTATCTCTTGCGCCACCGACGCAGTTATCCCAACGGAGTTTATGAATACGACAGAAGATAACGCCCCTCGATCACCGGAACTGGCTGATTTGCCAGCGCTTATTCGACAGTGGGGCAAAGAGCTCGGGTTTTCGGAGACGGGCATCACAACGGCGGATACCGGTGAACATGCCCGGCACCTTCAGGATTGGCTGGACAGCGGCTATCAAGGCGAAATGGAGTACATGGGCCACCACGGCGACAAGCGGTATACGCCGAGCTCCCTGGTACCCGGTACAACCCGGGTGATCTCCGTGCGCATGGATTATCTGCCGTCGCCCGACAGCCCGAAAGAAGCGCTTACTAACCGGGAAAACGCGTATGTCACTCGCTATGCTCTTGGCCGTGACTACCACAAGCTGATTCGCAAGCGATTGGCAACCCTGGCAAAACGAATTGACGATGCCCTGATCGGTTATGATTACCGCGCCTTTGTAGACAGCGCTCCCGTGCTGGAGAGGGCACTGGCCCAGCGGGCCGGTCTGGGCTGGATTGGCAAGAACAATATGCTGATACACCCGAAAGCCGGATCGTTCTTTTTTCTGGGTGAGATATTTACCAGTGCGCCCCTGCCGATAGACGCACCTTTTGACACCGACCATTGCGGTAGTTGCTCTGCTTGCCTCGACCTGTGCCCGACGGATGCGTTTGTGGGGTCGCACAAGCTGGACGCCCGACGCTGCATCAGCTACCTCACTATTGAGCTGAAAGGCAGTATTCCAGAGGAATTGCGCCCGCTGATGGGCAATCGGGTGTTTGGCTGCGATGACTGCCAACTGGTCTGCCCCTGGCAAAAATTCAGCAAACCCACCCTCGAAGACGACTTCCAACCCAGACACAGCCTGGACAACAGCTCTTTGGCGGAGCTGTTTTTGTGGACGGAAGCGCAATTTTTGAAGCGCACGGAAGGCTCGGCGATTCGCCGCACCGGATATGAGGGCTGGTTACGTAATATGGCCGTGGGGCTGGGCAATGCGCCTTCGACCATTCCGGTGATAGAAGCGCTGAAACAGCGCGCTGACCATCCTTCTGACATGGTCCGCGAGCATGTTCAATGGGCCCTGGCGCAGCATGGCTTATAGCTTGAAGAAGTGCTCGCGGTAGTGGCGCAACTCGTTGATTGAGTCACGAATGTCGTCCAGGGCCAGGTGGCTGCCCTTTTTCTTTACGCCGTCCAACACGTCCGGACGCCAGCGGCGGGCCAGTTCCTTTATGGTGGAGACGTCAAGGTTGCGGTAGTGGAAGAAATCTTCCAGTTCGGGCATGTACTTCACGAGGAACCGTCGATCCTGGCCGATACTGTTGCCGCACAGGGGGGACTTCCCCGGTTCCAGGTGCTCTTTCAGGAAGGCAAGAGTTTGCTGTTCGGCCTCGGCTGCCGATACCTTGCTTTCCCGGACGCGCTTGGTTAACCCGCTTTCGCCGTGGGTTCGGGTGCACCATTCGTCCATGGCATTCAAGAGGCTGTCGGGCTGGTGTAACGCGATGACCGGGCCTTCGGCCACGAGATTCAGTTCTGAATCTGTGATGAGGGTGGCCATCTCGATGATGCGTTCTTTTTCCGGATCCAGGCCGGTCATTTCCAGATCAATCCAAACCAGGTAGTTGCCTGCCGACATTTTATTTCCCTCAAGCCGAATATGGTTTATTCCCGTATGATGGCACAGCAACGACACCACTTTCATCCGTGTTATCTGAGACCTTATGGCAAAACGGCAACTGAACAAGCAGCAGCAATTCCGGATCAAGAAGGTTCAGGAGGAGCGCGCAGCCCGCGCAGCGCGCAAAGAGAAGTCGGTTCAGGCGCAGGCCGATGCCGGTGAACTGGGGCCAGAGCAGGAAGGGCTGATTATTGCTCATTATGGGCAACAACTGGATGTCGAGGCGCTGGAAGGTGAGCACAAAGGTGACGTTGTGCGCTGCTTTGTTCGGGCGAATATCGACAGCCTGGTAACGGGCGACCGGGTTGTGTGGCGGCCAGGCAAGAACGAAACCGGCGTGATCGTTGCCCGCTGTGAGCGCGATAATCTGCTGCAGCGGCCGGATAACTTTGGCGCCGTAAAGCCTGTGGCGGCGAATATTGATCACATTATTCTGGTGATCGCGCCGGAGCCTGAACCCCATGACAACCTGATAGACCGGTATCTGGTGGCATCAGAGATCACGGATATTCCCGCGGTTATTTTGCTGAACAAGACAGACCTGATCACGGATCGAAACCGCGCGCACATAGACGCGCTGCTCGAGCGCTACGCAGTGCTTGGCTATGAAGTAGTGCGCACCTCAGCGGTGCAGTTTGACGGCGGACCTTCGCCGGAGGTTGAAGCGCTGGTGAGGGATAAAACGAGTGCGTTTGTAGGGCAATCGGGGGTTGGCAAGTCGTCGATTATCCAGACGCTGATGCCGAATGAGGCGATTCGCGTAGGTGCGGTCTCTGAAAGCACGGGCAAGGGCATTCACACCACAACGACTGCGAAGCTGTTTCACTTGCCGATGGGCGGCGATCTGATTGATTCGCCGGGAATTCGGGAGTTCGGCCTCTGGCACATGAAGCCACAGGAAATCGAGTATGGTTTTCGTGAAATTCGCGAGGTGATCGGCTACTGCAAGTTCCGCAACTGCCGGCATATGGGAGACCCCGGCTGTGCGATTGATGCGGCTGCAGACTCCGGCAAACTCAGCCCGGAACGGTTGCGAAGCTTTCATCGCATTCTGCAAGATATGGCAGAGCAGCAAACTCGGGGGCTGAAAGCCAACTGATCCAACACCGGCCGGCGAGCTACCAGTTCAGTTCGCCGGATGCAGGCTCTGCTTTTTTCTTCTGCCAGTCTCCGCCTTCAAGGTTATCCAGAGCTTTTTTCTGCGTCTCTTCAGAAGGTACCGTGAGGTCGATCAGAGGGGCGCCTTGGGCACTGGCGCTGCTGTGGATACCGTTCACGGTTTTCTTGTTGAGCACGATAATAGAAATTCGTCTGTTTACAGGCGCCGTTGGCTCATCCTGCTCGAACAGTACGGAATCACTCAGCCCCACCACCCTCGCGATCTGCTCGGCACGTACCCCGCCGGCGACCAGCGCTCGACGCGCTGTGTTCGCACGATCCGCAGAGAGTTCCCAGTTGGTATAGCCCGGGCGGCCACCAAACGGTGTAGAGTCCGTATGCCCGGTGATGCTGAGCTTGTTGTCCACTGACCCAAGGGTTTTTGCCAGCTCGAACAGAATTTCCTGAGAATAGTATTTCAGCTCGGCCTTGCCGCTATCAAACATGGGGCGACCGGAGCGATCAACTATCTGGATCCGCAGGCCCTCGTCTGTAATGTCTATCAGGAGCTGGTCTTTGAACTCCTGCAGCGTTTCGTTCTCTTCAATCCTCTGCTGCAATTCCTGAAAAAGTTCTTCCATGCGGCGCTGCTCAAGCGTGTCTGCAAGCGTATCCACCGCATCGTCGCCGATCACTAACGGGTTGGGGGCGATATTCGCGCTGGCTTCGTTGACAACCGATGCGCTGCCTTCAAGATCCACCGGGCTTGGGGACCCGCCTTCTGTGAACCCAACCGGATCACGAAAATAGCCTTCCACCGCTTTTATCTGCTCCGGCGATGCGGTTGCAGTGAGCCAGAGCACGAGAAAAAACGCCATCATCGCCATTGCGAAGTCGGCAAAAGCCACCTTCCAGGAACCGCCGTGATGGCCCCCGGCAACGACTTTTTTACGCTTGATGATTATCGGCTGCTGTTCCAAAAGTTCGCTCCTGGGTCAGGGATCCGGGGACAGAGAGCAGGCTGCGTTATTTCGCACGCACATGATCGTTCAGCTCCTGAAAACCAGGGCGCTTATCCGTTGGCAGCGCCTTGCGGCCAAATTCGATGGCCATCTGGGGGGCCTGCCCTGAAACCGTGGCAACAATAGCGGATTTAACGCACTGATAAGCTTTGAGTTCGTATTTTGCAGCATGCTCCATGGCGATAGACGTTGGCCCCACAAAACCGTACCCCATCCAGATACCCAGGAATGTTCCCACGAGCGCCGCAGCTACACTCAGACCAATGCGCTCAGGCCCCTCACTCAGGAAATTCATGGTGACCACAATACCCAGCACCGCCGCGACTATGCCCAGGCCCGGCAACGCGTCTGCAATTTTGTTCACCGCGTGGGCAGGTTCAAGAAGCTCATGTTCACGACTGTCAATTTCATTTTCCATCATGCCATCCAGCTCGTGGGTGGCCATATTGCCCGCGCTGATAATTCTCAGGTAATCCGTAATGAATGCGAGCAATTCCTTTGATTTCATGATGGCCGGGTAGCGACTGAAAATCTGGCTGGATTCCGGATTATCGATATCTTCCTCAATGGACATGACGCCCTGCTTGCGGGATTTATCGAAAATCTCGTAGAGCATGCTCAGCAAGTCCATGTAATAGGATTTGTTAAACGGCGAGCCCGTGAGCAAACGCAAAACGCCGGAGAATACTTTTTTGACGGTATGGAGTGGATTGGCAATTATAAAAGAGCCAAGGGCAGCGCCGAAGATAATAAGCAGCTCCGTCGGTTGCCACAACACCATAAGGTTGCCGCCGTGGAGGGTGTACCCACCCAGAACGCTGGCAACGACAATAATTGCGCCAATAATAAGTAGCATGGGTAGAATGTGAGCCTTTATATTGAGGTTGCCGACCAGTGCCGGAAGCGATCACGCGTTTTCTGCGACTGATAATAGCAAGCCCCTGCACCATCCGCGAAGCTATGAAACAATTTCTATACATACGGACGGTGGCGCGACACTCTTGCAATACTATTTGGTAAGCTTCACACCTTTGAGCGTAGAGGAATTCTTGTAATGTTCGACAAGCTGTTCATCCTGAGCCAGTACGTGACGCCGCAGCTGGCAATTTCGCGCCTGGCTGGTCGTCTGGCAGATAATGACCACGCCCCTGCACTCAAAAATCGCGTTGTTAACTGGTTCATCAAGCGCTACGGCGTGGATATGAGCGAGGCCGCCGAGCCGGATCCAGCGGCTTATTCCAGCTTTAACGCGTTTTTTACCCGGGCGTTAAAACCTGGCATCCGCCCCATTGCGGAGGGTGAAAAGACATTCGTATGCCCGGTAGACGGTGTCATCAGCCAGCTTGGCCAAGCCTCCGGTGATCGTGTGTTTCAGGCCAAAGGCCAGTCGTTCAGTCTGATTGAACTGCTGGGTGGCGACACTCGGTTGGCTGACGCATTCTCGGAGGGAGAGTTTTCCACAGTTTATCTCTCCCCCAAAGATTATCACCGTATTCACATGCCGCTGGCGGGCAGGCTTCGGGAGATGATTTATGTTCCAGGCAAGCTGTTTTCGGTGAACCCGATGACGGCAGAGAATGTGCCTAACCTGTTTGCCCGAAATGAACGGGTTGTCTGTATTTTTGATACCAAAGCGGGGCCCATGGCGCTGGTTCTTGTGGGCGCGATGATTGTGGGCAGCGTTGAGACGCCCTGGGCCGGGGTTGTGGCGCCCAATGGCGACGGCGTGCGAGCGGTTACCTACGAGGGTGGGAGTGCGGTTGCGTTTGCCAAAGGTGAGGAAATGGGGCGTTTCCGTTTGGGCTCTACGGTGGTGATGGTGATGCCCAAGGGGAGCGTGAGCTGGAATGCTGAGCAGGTTGCGGGGAAGTTGGTTCGGATGGGTGAGGCATTTGGTCGGGTTGGGGTTTAAGCTCGTTCTAGTGGGAATGCCAGAACATCTGCAATATCACGGGTGCCGATCTTAAGCATTAACAACCGATCGAGGCCCAGGGCCACGCCGGCGCAGTCCGGGAGGCCATATTCCAAAGCTGCCAGGAAGGCTTCATCTGCGTTCATTTCGGGTTTTCCAGCGGCTTTGCGCATAAGGTTGTCGGCTTCGAAGCGGGCGCGCTGTTCTTCTACATCAGTCAGTTCCCAGTAACCGTTGCACAGCTCGAGGCCGTTGATGTGGAGCTCGAATCTGTGGGCCACGTCGAAGCCGCCAACTTGGGAAATTCTGGCCAGGGAGGCCTGGGAGGCCGGGTATTGGTTGATGAATACCGGGGTTTCAGTGCCCAGGTTGGGCTCAACGGCGAAGCTCATCAACAAATCCAGGCAACCGTCGCGGCTGAGATCCTCTAACTGCTCAGGCTCCAGCCACTGACGGCAGCGTTGGCGCAGGTCTTTTTCGGTGATGTCGAACGGGTCTATGCCTGCCCATGCGATCATTGCCTGGCGGTAGCTTGTAGTCTGCGGCCGGGGGCAGTTGAGCCAGCCGCAGACCAGATCGGACACTTCTGACATCAGGGCGGCATCGTCGAAGCCGGGGCGATACCATTCGAGCATGGAGAACTCGGGGTTGTGGCGGCGGCCACGTTCGCCGTTGCGGAACACTTTTGAGATCTGATAGATGGCGCCTGCGCCTGCGGCCAGCATGCGCTTCATGTGGTATTCGGGAGACGTTTGCAGCCAACCACCTTCAACTCCCCGGGCGCTGATCTGTGCGGATACGCCGTCAAGATTGGGCTCAGTTACACCGCAGCGGCCAAGTACCGGGGTTTCAACTTCCAGTACGTTGCGCCGGGCAAAAAAATCGCGCACAAAAGATGCCTGTTGTGCGCGGCTTTTCAAGGCTGCCCAGGTGGCGGTGGGCTGCCAGTCAGGCTGGCTTTTCATATGGCAATCAGCTGCTTTTTACCCGGTTCATGTACTCACCGGAGCGGGTATCAACTTTGAGCACTTCGCCGATGGTGATGAACAATGGAACGCTGACAACGGCGCCGGTAGACAAGGTTGCTGGTTTGGAACCGCCCTGGGCGGTGTCGCCTTTCATGCCGGGGTCGGTTTCAACCACTTCAAGCTCAACGAAGTTTGGCGGGGTGATGGACAGGGGCGCGCCGTTATAAAGCGTTACGGTGTAGACGTCCTGCTCTTTCAGCCACTTGAGCGTGTCCCCAACGGCTTTCGCATCGGCAGGGTACTGCTCGAAGGAACCGTCGGTCAGCATGAAGTGCCAGAATTCCCCGTCTGTGTAGAGGTATTCCATATCCTGATCCATCACGTCTGCAGCTTCGAGGCTCTCGCCAGACTTGAAGGTGCGATCCCACACCCGGTTACTCATCAGGTTACGCAACCTGACCCGGCTGAACGCCTGGCCTTTGCCTGGTTTTACGAGTTCGTTCTCAAGAATGATACAGGGGTCGCCATCGAGTAATACTTTAAGACCGCCGCGAAATTCGTTGGTAGAATATGAAGCCATGAAATGTCCACCTGCCAAAATGCTGTTTAAAATTCGAAGGCCGTTATGATACAGCGAACCCCTGCCTCTATAGAAGCCCGGCTTTCAGGCGATGATAACCGGAGCTGGCAACAACTGCTTTCCGATTCGATAACTTCACCGCGAGAACTGCTGGAGCGACTGGAACTGTCCCCGGAGATCTGGCTGGCCGGTGCTGAAGCAGGCAACCGGCTGTTTCCTGTCAGGGTGCCTGAGCCGTTTCTGGCGCGGATGGAAAAAGGAAATCCCGCAGACCCACTGCTGCGGCAAGTTCTGCCACTTGATCTTGAAACCGGCGTTGCCGAGGGGTTTGTTACCGACCCGCTGCAAGAAGATACGGCAATACAGGTCACCGGGCTGATCCGGAAGTATCGCAGCCGTGCTCTTTTGATGGTAACCGGCCAATGTGCGATTAACTGCCGCTACTGTTTTCGCCGGCATTTCCCCTACAACGAACAGCGCCTCAGCCCGGCCGACCGGCAAAAAGTGCTTGATACGCTTGCGGCATCCCCCGAAATCAACGAGGTCATTTTCAGCGGCGGCGACCCCCTGGCCGTTAACGACCAGCTTTTGGCCCAGTGGGCATCGGCGATCAGCTGCATTCCTCATATTCGCCGTATACGTCTGCATACGCGCCTTCCCGTCGTGATACCGCAACGCGTGTGCGAGGCCCTGCTGGAATGGATAGACAACACGCCGGTGCAGGTTGTGATGGTGCTGCACATCAATCACCCGGCGGAAATAGACGAATCAACCCGCCGGGCGCTGAACCATCTCCGTGCAGCGGGCGTAACACTTTTAAACCAGAGCGTGATTCTCAGGGGGATTAACGACAACGCCTGCGTTTTGGAGCATCTCAGCGAGGCATTGTTCGAAGCCGGCGTGCTGCCCTATTACCTTCACGCGTTTGACCCGGTGGCGGGCGCTCATCACTTTGATGTGTCCGACGAAGAGGCTCGAGTGCTGGTTCGGGAGTTGCTTTGCAGACTGCCAGGGTTTCTGGTTCCACGGCTGGTGCGGGAAGTTCCCGGGAACGCAGCCAAGACGCCAATTAATCTGTAGTTGGAAGCGGTTTAGCGATGCCTGAGAAGCGACAACCTGGCTTTACATGTCAAACATTGTTAACAGACGACGTTCTCGCTTTCTTGCACTGGTTTGCGGCCCCAAAGTCAAGTACCTTCTATCTTGTAAAAATATGTATTTACGGTGTTTTCCTGATATCTCCGCAAGTCACACTGGTATCTGCGGGGCAGGATAAGAAAACCCTGAATGCGAAACGTTGTCCTGATATTGGCGCACATTCATGGAAGGTACGATCCTGAAACCAGATCTCCGTGTCCCGGAACAGAAAACGGCAAGCCTGTCGTTTTGTGACACAACGCCCAAGGCGTTCAAGACCTGGATTAAACAGCTTCCCATGGCGAATATTGGCGAAGTATCGCGCCAGCTCTATCACGCAATCATTGAACTCAACCACCTGTTTCTAGCACCTCAGAATCGCCTACAGTTTCTTGAGTTGATTCGCGAGAAGATTCACTTTGTTTGCGGCGAGCTTTCTCGTCACTATCTTGGCCTTGCCGTGGCACTGCCGGAAAAGCAGCGCAAAATTGCCAACCTGTCCCAGGCGCTCCAACTGCACCTTGCCAGTGGTTACAAGCTGTGTATTCTGGAGGCGTTAGACGATAACGGGCTGGACAAAAACCGCAAGCTGGTTACCACGGCTATCCACCGCGCGATGTCCGAGTTGGCATTTACTGTTCTGAGATCCCATCAACTCTATTGCCCGAGCCCGGCGCACAGCTGGCTTGAATGCCATCGTTTGTTCCAGTTTGCCCACCGCAATAGCCTTGCAGACGTTACCGTTGAAGACAACATCCTGAAACAAAAGCAGGCGAGCACGGTGGCCAACAGTTATAAACGCCTTTTGCTTCTTGGCTGTGCAAGACCCAACCAACTCAGGCAATCGGAACTGCTTCAGGCTTACGATCTGTTCGAGTCCTGGACCGAACAAACCCAATGCGGCAAAGACATCGGAGAGGACACTCTGTTCGTTGTCAATATGGAACGCGACAGCTCGCCGGTATACAGAAGCCTACTCGAGAGCAAGCCTGGCGACGAAAGTTTCGGATTTGATACCCGCGAACTGGCCGCCACCATTGCTGAAAATCTCGATGCCCGGCTTCGTCAGCTTCCGGTGCCCGGCACACTGAAAATTCCAGCCAACGTTAACGACACCCTGCTAACTCACCTTAGCCAGGCGTTGGGCATTCTGGCAAAACGGAACTTCAATCGGATTACCAGCCAGGGAACGCTGGAAATTTGCGTAGGGCTTTCGGCAGCGCACTATTTCATTGCCGGCGAAAAATTGTTCACGGAATTTGTCACCGGCAACGACAACGGCGACCCGAACGACGAAAACCTGTTTGTTCGCTCTTCCCGCAAGCGCGATGACGCTTGGGCTGGCGCCCATGATGCCTCCCCCAACGACGAACACCTGCACTCCGCCGATACGCCAATTAATTACCGCGGCAGTTTCGGGAATACACCGGCCTCGGCTAACCAGAAAAACCGACCCAAATCACACATCACCTTATTGGTGAACACCAGTCCTGGCGGCTACTGCGTGTCATGGGAGACCAATGTTCCGCCGTCGATGCAAGCCGGCGAGATCCTCGGGGTTCGAGAACAACGCTCTCACCCATGGAGCATTGCGGTGGTTCGCTGGATTCGGCAAATCCGTAACCAGGGCACTCAGATTGGTATCGAGCTGCTGGCCCCCAGCGGCTCACCCTGCGGTGTTCGCCTGATTCAAAAGGTTGGCAATAGCAGTGAATACCTGCGTGGTTTGATGCTACCTGAGATCAGCGTGGTCAATCAGGCTGCCACCTTGATAACCCCTCGGCTTCCGTTCCAGCACGGCAGCCGGATTTCCCTGTTGCATGACGGCAGAGAAGAGCAAGGCCAATTATTGAAGAAGGTGTCCTCAACCGGAAGCGTTAGCCAGTTTGAGCTAAAACTTCAAAATCATGTCGCTGCGTCGACGCCCTCAAGTCCACCCACGGCATCCAGCACCAGTGAAGACGATTTCGATTCGCTTTGGCCGTCTCTCTGAACACCTCCGGCGGGTGCCTCTGCAAATCCGCCGGAGGCTTGTTATTCCGCCTCAACCCCTTCATCATTTAACGATCGTGTTCAACGATAGTGTCAGTCGGGGCAAGCCCCGCCAATCCGTTTTATGAGACGTCTTAGGAATGCAGAAACAGAACGCCACCGTACACCTGCTGATCCTCGATCCTTCCCAGAATGATGCCGAATCGTTGATAAGCCTGCTCCGAAATGCAGGTAACGCTACTCGGGCGCATCGCATTACCTCCGAAGAAGATCTGGAAGAAGCCCTGAAAACCAATAACTGGGACCTGCTTCTGGCCCGTGATATTGAGCAGGAATTCTCAGCCGATAACGCCCTCGCCATGATCCGGAGAATGGACAAAGACATTCCGTGCCTGTTCCTGACCGAGGAAGAAAGCCGCGAGAGAACGGTCGCTGTCATGAAGGCCGGCGCTCAGGGTACGGTGCAATCCGGCCACAACGATCTGCTGATACTGAAAACCAAGCGTGAACTCGCTGCGCTTGAGGATCGCCGCCGCCGCAGAGCGCTGGAGTCGCATCTAAGGGAGGCCGAGCAGCGGTGTCAGTTGCTGTTGGAAAGCTCTAAAGATGCCATCGCTTATATCAATGACGGCATGCATATTTATGCCAATCAGTCCTACCTGGAGTTTCTGGGCTACGACGACATTGATGACATGATGTGTCTTCCCGTACTCGATACGTTAACGCCCGAAAGTCAAAACGCCTACAAGGCGTTCATGAAGTCTTTCGCAGAAAACGGTGAAGACGGCATGACCCTCAACTGCACCGCAAAGCGCAGCGATGAACACGAGCTGAACGTGACCATGTCGGTGTCGGCTGCCACCTACGACAGCGAGGTGTGCACCCAGATAGTGCTGCAACCGGAGCACAGTGACGTCGAGCTGGAAGAAAAATTACGGGAAATCAGCAGCCAGGACCTCCTGACGGGCCTGTATAATCGGCAACACCTGATGAGAGAGCTCGAACAGGCCATCGCCAGTGCCGGTAAAAACAACGAAACCGGCGCCCTGGCGTACATTGCACTCGATAATTTCATGACCATGAAAGGTCAGGTGGGCATTGCCGGCGCGGACCTTCTGTTGGGTGACCTGTCGGCCTTGCTGAAACACGAAGCGGCCGATGACCTTGTATTGGCGCGCCTCAGCGACGATGCATTCTGCTTCCTGTGCCTGCCGGGGGATGAAACGTCTCTGGCTGGCCGGTGTGAAAGCCTCCGCAAAGCGGTCGATGAAAATCTGTTCGAGATCAACGGCCGTACCGTTCCGTTAACCGTCAGTATCGGCATTGCGTCTATTACCGAGAACTCGCCAAAAGCAGAAGAGCTTATGGCCCGTGCTCACACTGCATCGTCGGAAGTACGCAAGCAGGAAGGCCAGTCTCAGGGCAACGGTGTTCGCGCCTACAATCCGGCAGACCACGAAATGCTGGACGATGGCAGCTCTGTAGAGACAATACTGAGAGCTCTGGATGAGAACCGCTTCCGGCTGCTGTTCCAGCCTATTATTAACCTTCGAGGCGACGGCGAAGAACACTACGAAGCCTTTGTGCGAATGCTCGACAAAGACGAGAAAGAAGTCTCGCCCTACGATTTTCTGCCCCCCATGGGCCCAAGCGATACCGCCATCAAAATTGATCGCTGGGTTATCCTGCAAACCATCAAACAGTTATCAAGCCACCGCGCCAATGGCACTGATACCCGCATGTTTCTCAACGTGACGGCGGAAACCTTGCAGGACAAAACGTTTACACCTTGGCTGAGCGTTGCCCTGAAAGCTGCACGGCTGCCGGGAGACGCACTGATTTTCCAGATTCGCGAAGGCGATGCGAATAATTACATGAAGCAGGCCAAAGACTTTACGAAGGCCCTGCATCAGCTTCACTGCAAGGTATCCATTGCTCAATTCGGCTGCGCCCTGAATCCGTTCAACACCCTGAAACACATAGATACCGATTACGTGAAGATTGACGGATCCTTCACGGAAGAAATTCAGAAGAGTGACGAAGCCAAAGAGCAAGTAAAGGAAATGGTGAAGAGCCTGCAGAGCGCCGGCAAGCTAACCATTATTCCATTGGTGGAAAACGCCGCTATTCTTGCCACACTTTGGCAGGCGGGCGTTAACTACATTCAGGGGTATTATTTGCAGGCCCCGGCGCCGGAAATGAATTACGACTTTGGCGACAACTGAGGGCTCAACACTGAAAAACGCCGGTTCAGAAACCGGCTTTTTTCAGCCCCTGATTCGTCTCGCTTTCGCGAAAGCCGATAAGGTAAAGAATGGCGTCCAGGCCGAGCGTAGAGATAGCGTGGCGCGCCGATTCTTTTACCAGCGGTTTGGCCCGAAAGGCAACGCCAAGGCCTGCCTGACTCAGCATGGGCAGATCGTTGGCACCATCGCCCACAGCAATAACCTGCTCCCGGGAAATATGTTCTTTTTCGGCAATTTCCAGTAACAACTCGGCTTTGCGCTTGCCATCGACGATCTGTCCAGACACCTCCCCGGTTACCTTGCCATCACGAATTTCCAGCTCGTTAGCGTACACGTAATCGATACCCAACTTGCTCTGAAGGTGCCGGGCAAAATAAGTGAAGCCACCGGACAGTATCGCTGTGCGATAACCCAGTGCTTTCAAGCTTCGAATCAGGTGCTCCGCCCCTTCCGTCATTTTCAATCGACCGGCAACCCGCTCCAGCACTGATTCATCCAGGCCCTTGAGTAATAGCAGGCGCTCGGCAAAACTCTGGCTGAAATCCAGCTCACCCTGCATCGCACGTTCGGTAATCTCCGCGACCTGTTCGCCAACACCGGCTTCCCGGGCAAGCTCATCAATCACTTCGGCTTCAATCAGGGTGGAGTCCATATCAAACACCACAAGCCGCCGGTTGCGCCGAAAAATGGAATCTTCCTGGAACGCAATATCCACATTCATTTCGCCGGCAATCTGCAGAAAATCGGCTCTCAACTGCTCAGAATCCGAAGGCGTGCCGCGCACTGAAAACTCCACGCAGGCAATCCCGTTTGTCGTCGCGTTGAGGGACGGTCTCGCTGACAGCCTGGAAATATTGTCAATATTCAGGCCGTGGCGGGCCGTGATCGCAGAAACCTGAGCAATCTGCTCCGCCTTGATATCACGGGACAACAAAGTGACGATGTAACAGGCACGATTGCGCCCTTCCGCCCATGCTTGATATTCCTGCGTGGTAATCGGCGCGAATCTCACTTGAAGATCGAGCGCGTGCAAGCGGAACAACAAATCACGGATCACCGGGGAGGATTTCGACTCATCGGGGATTTCAATAAGAATTCCCCAGGTCAGATGGTCATGGATAACCGCCTGGCCTATGTCGAGAATCCGCACATCGTACTGCCCCATGATGCCGGTTATCTCAGACGTGAGCCCGGGCTTGTCGCGCCCGGATACATTGATCAGTACCAGTTCACTCACTGTCAGATTGCTCCCTTTCCGCTCTCTGTTTCCAATCTGTCCATTTCAGGTCTCACCATTTTCCAGACTCGCCTCTTCCTTTGCTCGCGAGGCAGAGGGAATAACGTCAATGGCATCGACACGCTGCAGCCCTCGGGGCAGCTTGTGCCCGCGCCGGCCGCGCTCGCCCAGATAGTGCTCAAGATCGCTGAACTGCAGGCCCATCTTGCGCTTGCCCGCCCGGATCTCCAACTGATCATCCTCGGCGAACACCGCGATGGCCACCACGAACTCCTCACGGCTTTGCACCCGGGCTGACGGAATACTGATAATCTTGTTGCCTTTGCCCTTACTCAACTCCGGCAGCTCGCTGAGCGGGAACACGAGCATTCTGCCTTCGTTGGTAATGGCACCCAGGTACAGACCTTTCTCTGTAACAGGGATAACCACAGGCGACATAATCTGCGCACCTTTGGGAACACTGACCACGGCTTTGCCGTTCCTGTTTTTACTGAGCATGTCGTTCAGCGAGGTCACAAATCCATAGCCGCCATCCGTCACCAACAACGTTTTCCGCGCTGGGTCGCCCATCAACAAGCCCGAGAAGCTTGCCCCTGAAGGGGGGTTGATCCTTCCCGTTAGAGGTTCGCCCTGCCCTCTGGCGGACGGCAGGCTGTGAGCCATCAGTGAATACGCCCGACCGGTGGAGTCGAGAAAGATTGTTTGCTGGTTATTGCGGCCTTTGGCGACCAAAGCAAAACGGTCGCCGGATTTATAGCTCAGACCATTGGGGTCTATGTCATGGCCCTTGGCAGCGCGAACCCAGCCCTTGTCAGACAGCACAACGGTCACGGGATCGTTGGAAACCAGGTCATTTTCGCTGAACGCCCGGGCCTCTTCGCGGGCAACAATGGGCGAGCGGCGCTCATCGCCATAGGTTTCAGCATCGGCTAGCAGCTCATTCTTGATCAGTTCGCGCAACCGCTCCTGGGAACCAAGAATGGTCTGCAGTTCGTCCCGCTCTATGGCCAACTCGTCTTGCTCGCCGCGAATTTTCATTTCTTCAAGCTTGGCAAGATGCCGCAGTTTCAGCTCGAGAATGGATTCGGCCTGATCCGGAGACAATCCGAATCGCTCCATAAACACCAACTTGGGCTTATCTTCGGTGCGGATAATATGAATGACTTCGTCAATATTAAGATAGGCAATCAACAGGCCTTCAAGAATGTGCAGTCGGGCAAGTACCTTATCAAGTCGGTACTGCAAACGGCGCGTGACCGTCGTGCGACGAAACGCAAGCCATTCGGTCAGCATCTGGCGCAGGCCCTTTACACCGGGACGGCCATCGTTACCAATAACATTGATGTTAACCCGGTAGCTTTTCTCAAGATCCGTGCTGGCAAACAAATGGGCCATCAGCCCGTCGAGATCAACGCGGTTAGAGCGCGGCACAATAACCAGCCGGGTCGGATTCTCATGATCGGATTCGTCGCGAAGATCGGCCACCATCGGCAATTTTTTGGTTTGCATCTGGTGCGCAATCTGCTCAAGCACGCGGTTACCGGAAACCTGGTGCGGTAAATCGGTTACCACAACCTCACCACTCTCTCGCACCCAGCGGGCGCGCATGCGCAGCGAGCCCCGGCCGGTTTCATAAATCTGGCGAAGATCTTTACGGGGCGTGATGATTTCTGCGTAGGTCGGAAAGTCGGGGCCTTTGACGTGCTCGCATAGCTGATCGACGGTGGCGTCAGGATCATCCAGCAGCCGGATACAGGCGGCGGTTACCTCCCTGACGTTATGGGGCGGAATATCTGTGGCCATGCCTACCGCGATGCCGGTCGTACCGTTGAGCAGCACGTGGGGCAGCCTTGCGGGCAGCACCGAGGGTTCGTCCATGGTGCCGTCAAAGTTGGGCGTCCAGTCTACGGTGCCCTGGCCAAGCTCGGTGAGCAATACATCGGCAAACCGCGCCAACCGTGATTCGGTGTACCGCATGGCCGCGAAGGATTTGGGATCGTCGGGCGCACCCCAGTTACCCTGGCCGTCAACAAGCGGATAACGATAGGAAAATGGCTGAGCCATCAGCACCATGGCTTCATAACAGGCGCTGTCGCCGTGGGGATGGAACTTGCCGAGAACATCGCCCACGGTACGGGCAGATTTCTTGTATTTGGACGTAGATTTCAGGCCCAGCTCTGACATAGCGTAAATAATGCGCCGCTGAACCGGCTTCAGCCCGTCACCAATATTGGGAAGTGCCCGGTCGAGAATGACGTACATGGAGTAGTCCAGGTAGGCTTTTTCCGTGTAGTCTCTGAGTGAAACCCGCTCAAAGCCTTCATCCGTCGTCTGAAACTCTGGCATGGATGCCTCTTTTGCCTGTATTAACTGATTTTGAAGGAGTCCGTGATGCTACCTTGTGCGCCCGGAATAATCACGGGGCCGGTGCAACGGGACATTATATGGAGCGCCGGGCGGATACACCAACAACCCACGGATTTATTGGCCAAAATGGTTCGCCGAAGCCCAATACCGCCAATTCCAATAGCGGAATTCCCGCATGGAGAGTCTGTAACGTGCGCCGTATGCTCGTTGCCAGTGATGAATAGAAGACCGTTTTCCTTCCAAACAAGCGGAACACTATGAAACCTAATCTAAAAGCCTGCGGGCAAGCCATGGTAACAGCCATGGTGAATGCGGCTCTGGCCGTCGCGCTGATGCTGCTCGTGGAATTTGCAATCAGCGGCAGCTTTCACGTTCCGGCAACCTATCTTTGGGCAGGCTTGCTGATATGGCTGGTTATTTTCGGTGCTCAGTTCTGGCGCCAGCGCAATCTTTGCCTAGCCTGTGACACTACGCCAAAAACAACCACTGCAACCCATCAAAACCTGCACACAGACGTCTGAATATCACGATCAAGTCACCTCTTCTTTAATAAGTTTCTGACAGCCGGCTCTGCGCTGCTATGCTTTGACACAAGCATCAGCAGACACCTTCTTCACGTCCGCCAGCCGCATCCTGAACGGTGACCGGGATCTTTGTTAGGCTAGGGAACGTTTCGAAACAACCGTCAAACAGTTCTCCAACACTGATGTTTCCAGCGTAGCCAAGCGGTTTGATTCATTGCGCACGTATTTTGATGAAGTAGGCGCCCATGCGGACGATCAGGGGAAATTGACGGGATCAGTCAGTCTCTTGACAAACATGCCCGTGAACTGGAAAAACAGACCGGCAGGTTCCGGGTATAAATCCGAAACCTGCCATCCGTGAGCGGCCAGGTTTACTGACGGATACCCTCAACCGAGATAATAATTTCCACGGTTTCGGATGCCTTGCCAAGATTCATGGGAATGCCGAAGTCTTGAAGTCGCAACTCAGTTGTGGCTTCAAAGCCCATACGATATCCGCCCCAGGGGTCCTTGCCGTGACCCAGCATTTCCACGTCGAGGGTGACCTCACGAGTAACACCGCGCAAGGTAAGATCACCAACAATATCGGCCTCGCCGTCATCATCAAGTTCAACACGCTTGCTCTTGAAGCTCGCTTCAGGATGCTCACTCACATACAGAAAATCTTCACTGCGCAAGTGCTTGTCCCGCTCGGCGTGGTTCGAGTCCACGCTGGAGGTGTCAATGGTTACGCTTACCGAATCGTTTTGCGGATTTTCAGCGTCGTAAACAAACTGGCCGTCAAAATCGTTGAATCGGCCATACAGCCAACTGTAGCCCAGATGCGAAATTTTGAAGGTAATGAACTGATGATCTTTTTCGTTATCAAAATCGTAGGTGCCGCTGCCCTCGCTGGCATGCACGCTTCCCACAAGTGCCAATGAAACGGCTGATGCAAGCAGTAATTTTTTCATGATGTCTCCTTTTAAAAAACAGAATCGCTCTGGTTCAGAGCAGCGTTACGCCAATTACTTCTCCTGACGCTGAGGAACAAACATCCGGCGCAGGGTGTTATCCCGGTCAATAAAATGATGCTTCAATGCGCCTGCCGAATGGGCCAGCGCAAGAGCCACTAAACTCCATGTGCTCCAGTAGTGAACCAACCCTGCCGTATCTTCCAGTTGTTTGATCTGGCCTGTTACAGAGGGTACCTCGATCCAGCCAAACACGCTCACAAATGAACCGTCGGCGGTTGAAATGAGATACCCGCTTACCAGCGCAACGAACACTAGAACGTACAGAAGGCCATGGGCGAACCGGGCGCCGATAACCTCCCAGCGTTTATGATTCGCAAGCGCATCAGGAGAGGCGGTGAACAAACGCCAGAATAGCCGGAGTACAATCAAACAAAATAACAAAACGCCGATGGCACGATGGATGTCCGGGGCGCGTTGGTACCAGCTGCTGTAATAGGTAAGATCAACCATCCAGAATCCTAGCGCGAACATTCCGAACACAACCACAGCGGCAACCCAGTGGAGAACAATCGCTACGAAGCCGTAGCTGACAGGTGTATTACTTAATTGCATGGTGACGGTGACCTTTCATTCTTTGCCTGAAACTCTCGCTCGCACGAGTATAGAAAGTGACATCCGCAAAGGACATCGCAATCTTTTGCTCTGTATCGTCAAAAATTCTGATCATGGGCCTGAGACAGTGCACCTATTTGCCTTTGGTCGCATACGGGTTTTACGGATTGTTGAGAACTCTTGACTTGATAGTATTTACTCATACTGAATTGCCCCGTCGTGGGGTCTCATTGAACGAGAGGACAAGACATGGAAATCGAATTCGACGAATCCGTTGCGATTCCCAGCAATAACTGATTTTGAGTGGCCCCTTTTCGGGGCCATTCCATTTTTTGCCGTGTACAACCCGAGCGAAAATCTGCAGCCCGCTTTCAGTTTCTTTATGAAACAGTAGCAATACTCCCGTGTTTTTGGCAATCTCTCTCCCAACTATCAGTTTACTCAGGCTTTTCCGGTTTCATCAGTGACTGATCAGTGATCGTTCAGGCGCTCGTCTGTCATGGCGCCTGATGCATTCGTTCAATAACTAAAAACTCACTATGCAGCAATCTCTCCCGGAAAAGTTGACCGATTCAGAAGTAGACTTGCTAACGCCAATGCTGCGCAGAAACGGCGATGCCTGGACGGCAAGTTTTCGCGGCCTGATTCTGGGCACGGCACTGCAACCTATTTACAGCATTTCCCATAAACGAATCGTCGGTTATGAAGCCCTGATTCGGGCGCTCGATCCCGATAACGCCAGTGTGCTGCCAATACACCTTTTTGAACTGCCAACGTCTGATACCGAAGCTCTGCTGCTAGACCGCTTGTGTCGGTATCTGCACATTCAGAACTTCAGCGGTATACAGGACCAGCTCAACTGGCTGTTTCTCAATGTCTCCCCCAGGGTTATCACCAGTGGCAGCCAGACCGATTCTTTTTTAGGCGAATTACTTGCCAAAACCGGGCTACCGCCCCACCAGATTGTTATCGAGATTGTTGAGCAACCAACCGATGACGCCGAGCGCCTGCGTGAAACCGTTGCTTACTATCGGCAACTGGGGTGTCTGACAGCCATTGACGACTTTGGTGCCGGGCATTCCAACTTTGAGCGCATCTGGAACCTGTCGCCCGACATCGTAAAATTGGACCGGAAGCTGCTAACGCGGGCAACAGAAGATCATAAGGCGCGACAGATACTGAACGGAATTGTCTCATTGCTGCATCAGTCGGGTTGCCTGGTGTTACTGGAGGGAGTGGAAACCGGCGACCAGGCGATGATTGCCATTGATGCAGGGGTGGACTTTGTTCAGGGATTCTACTTTTGCCGTCCTGTTATGGATTTGTCTCAGTTGCGCTCATCGTCCGCCGACTTCGACAAGCTGCTTCGCGAGTACAAGGCGTGCTATCAGATAACAGGGGATCCGACGCGCCAATTGGTCGATTTTTTCCAGCCCGATTTCCAGAAAGCCATTGAGCAACTGCAAGCCGGCGTCAGCATGGCCCTTGCTTGCCATAACCTGCTGAATCACCCTACCGTTTCACGCTGCTATCTGGTGGATGACAAAGGTGTCCAAGTTGGCGACAACCTGATATCCGATACCGGCACTCGTAGCCTGGACCCACGTTTCAAGCCGCTTGAGCGCACCAGCAAGGCGGACTGGTTTCGGCAACAGTACCTTCAGCAGGCACTGGCCCAGCCAGGAACGTTGCATGTTACTGCGCCCTACCTCTGCGTAACGGGTGCCTACATGTGCGTCACTCTGTCACTGTGTTTTACTCACGACAGCGAATTGCATGTACTTTGCTGCGATATTCTGGCCAATCCTTCGATGCCTTCTGTTATCCCGGGCTAATTCCGTACACCATCGCAATGACGGCAACAGAGACAAGGCCAATGAGCAGATTCATTGGCAGGCCTACCCGCACGAAATCCCAGAACCGGTAACCCCCGGGGCCAAATACCATCATATTGGTTTGATATCCAAGAGGCGTTGCAAAACTGGCCGATGCGGCCATCATCACCGCGATCACAAACGGTTCCGCCGCAACGTTCATGGTTGTGGTCATCGACAAGACCACCGGGATAACCAGAACAGCCGCCGCATTATTGGTAATAACCTCTGTCAGTGCAGACACTGAAAAATAAACCAGAAAAAGCGCCAGCAGCACGTGCCCCTTACTGAGGCCAAGAATGGCGCCAGCGACATAACTTGCCGCCCCGGTTTCCTGCAGGGCTGCACCCAAGGCAAAGGATGCGGCAATTGTGAGAACAACCGGCACATCAACGGACTTCTGCGCCTGCCCCACCGAGCAGCAGCCGCTCAGAATCATCAGGGCCGCACCCAGTAACGCGGCATTCAGCATGCTGAGTAAGCCGCAGGCGGCAAGCCCTACCAACACAATGAGAATCCCCCAGGACAGCCAGGCACGATCATGCCTTGGGGCCTCGGTTCCCAAATCGTTTATAAGCAGAAAATCCTTGTTGTAGCGTTGCCGGCTTACAAACGCCGGCCGGGCTTCGAGCAAAAGCACATCGCCGGGCTTGAGACGAATATTGCCGAGGTTTCCTGACACTCTTGCCCCACCCCGGGCAACCGCCAGGACGATCGCTCCATAGCGTTCGCGAAAACGTGCATCGCGGATGGTGAGGCCCAGAACTTCGGACTGGGGAGACAAAGCCGCTTCCATCAGGCACCGCTCTGCGCGATCTTTGCTCAGGCTGGGTTCGTCGGCGTGCACTGAGGGCACAATGCCGTTAATGCGCAGAAGATCAGAAATCGCCTGGGTATCACCGGCAAAGACCAGCCTGTCTCCGCCGCGCAGGCGCTCTTCTGAAGGTACTGCGGTTACCACGCTACCGTCACGTTCGATTTCTACCAGATAAAGCCGTTCCAGCTCCCGCAGACCGGCCTCGCCTACGGCCTTGCCAACCAGAGGCCCATCAACCGCAACCGCCACTTCAAGCGTAAACTCTTTCATGGAGCCAAATTTGTGCCTGTCTTCCCGGTCTGGCAGCGCTCTGGGCATGAACAGTAAAATCGCTGCAATACCGACAATAGCGACCGGCAAACCAACGGCGGTGATGGAGAAGATAGAAAGCCCGGTGTCACCGGTCAGTTGCTCGTATTGGCCGTTAACAACCAGGTTGGTGCTGGTGCCAATCATGGTCAGCGTGCCGCCCAAAATAGCGGAGTAGCTGAGGGGGATCATTAGTTTTGACGGGGCAATTCCGATCTTCCGGGACCAGGCGTGAACGGCCGGAATCATTGTGGCCACAACAGGCGTGTTGTTGAGAAAGCCACTCAGCAGAGCAACCGGTAGCGTAATCCGCGCCTGGGCCGAGCGAACCGTCTTGGGGTTTCGCAGAAGGTATCTCACCAGCAGGTCTACGCCGCCGGAATGATGGATGCCAGCAGCCACCACAAACAGGGCCACAACGGTTATCAACCCTGTGTTGCTGAAGCCCATCAGCGCCTGATCTGCCGAGATGATGCCGCTTGCGCTCAGCACAACGAGTACGCTCATCATCACCAGATGAGGGGCGTATCGTCCCGAACTCATGAGCACCAAAGCAGCCCCTGCGAGGCTCAACGCAAACCAGCCTTGCCAATTCATCTGCGGTTTATCCCGATCAGAAAACCGGCAGAATAACGAGTTTGCTAGATACTTAAAAAGAATAACGAATTCTTTTTATAGTTCTTAATCGAATAATTGATGCACCATGGGCCTAGCTTGCCACATCCGCCATGTTGCCGTAGGCCTCGAGCCAGGATCGTCGGTCAGACGCGCGCTTCTTGCCAAGGAGCATATCCATCCGGCTGTCGGTGTCGTCACCTTCTTCAATGGTCAGCATCACCAGGCGACGGGTATCCGGTGCCATGGTGGTCTCCCGGAGCTGAAGCGGATTCATCTCACCCAATCCTTTAAAGCGGGTGACTGAAATTTTGCCTTTTCGCTTTTCCGCTTCTATGCGGTCAAGAATGCCTTGTTTTTCATGCTCATCGAGTGCGTAGAAGGTTTCCTTGCCAAGATCCACCCGATACAGGGGCGGCATGGCGACAAACACATGACCCGCAGCAACAACCGGACGAAAATGTTTGAGAAACAACGCGCACAGAAGCGTGGCGATGTGCAGTCCGTCAGAGTCTGCATCGGCGAGAATACAGACCTTGTTGTAGCGCAGGCCACCAAGCTGATCCGAGTCCGGATCAACGCCGATAGCCACGGCAATGTCGTGTATTTCCTGGGACGCCAGAATCTCACTGGAATCGACCTCCCAGGTGTTCAGGATTTTTCCACGCAACGGCATCACCGCCTGGAACTCGCGATCTCGTGCCTGCTTTGCAGAGCCGCCAGCGGAATCACCCTCAACCAGAAACAGCTCGGACCGTGCGGTATCGCTGCCAGAGCAATCGGCAAGTTTTCCGGGCAAGGCCGGACCGGATGTCACTCGTTTACGCGCCACTTTTTTGCTGGCCTTGAGCCTGCGCTGCGCATTGCTTATGAACAGTTCCGCCAGCACTTCCGCAATATCTGTGTGCTGGTTAAGCCACAAGCTGAAGGCGTCCTTGACCACACCGGAAATAAAACCTGCTGCCTCCCTCGAGGACAAACGCTCTTTGGTTTGGCCGGAAAACTGCGGCTCCTGCATTTTGAACGACAGCACGTAGGCCGCACGCTCCCATATGTCCTCAGGAGACAACTTCACGCCCCTTGGCAGCAGGCTGCGAAACTCACAGAACTCGCGCATGGCTTCCAGCAAGCCAGTGCGCAACCCGTTTACGTGGGTGCCACCCTGAACCGTGGGGATCAGGTTAACGTAGCTTTCCGCAACCGCCTCTCCGCCTTCCGGGAGCCACTGAATGGCCCAGTCCACCGCTTCCGTGTTGCCGGAAAAGCTGCCGGTGAAAGGCTCCAGAGGCACCACTTCAATATCGACCAGTGCACTGCGCAAATAATCCCGAAGACCCTCTTCATAGAACCATTCATCTTTCTCGCCGGTCTTCTCCTGAACAAAGGTTACGGTTAACCCCGGACAAAGCACCGCTTTTGCACGAAGATTGTGCCGCAAACGGCTGACGGAAAAGTTGGGGCTGTCGAAGTATCTCGTATCCGGTGTGAACTTGATGCGGGTGCCGGTATTGCGCTTACCGACGGTATCGATCACTTCCAGTTCCGAGGCCTTGTCTCCGTTCGCAAACGTCATCCGATGGAGCTCACCGTTGCGTTTGATAGTCACTTCCAGGTGGGTCGAAAGGGCATTCACCACGGAAACGCCAACGCCGTGCAGGCCGCCTGAAAAGTTGTAGTTGGCCTGGGAAAATTTGCCGCCGGCGTGCAGCCGGGTAAGGATCAGTTCAACACCGGGCAGGCCTTCCTCTTTATGCATATCTACCGGCATGCCCCGACCGTCGTCTTCAACGCTCAGGGACCCATCCGCGTGGAGCACCACATCGATACGACGAGCATGGCCGGCGAGCGCTTCGTCCACGCTGTTGTCGATCACTTCCTGGGCCAGATGGTTCGGACGGCTGGTGTCCGTGTACATGCCCGGGCGTTTTCGCACCGGGTCCAGGCCACTCAGTACCTCAATGGCGTCGGCGTTATATTGTTGCTGGCTCATAGACAGGAAGTGACTCCGAATGGCGTAAGAAATCGTCCCCATAGCTTAGGGATTCGCGGCTAAAGATCAACGGCTGTAAAACACATTCCTCAGGGCTTCATCACCAGATCCTCGTCAAGAACGCCGGAAACCCGCACTTCAGACCAGTTGGTGGCGGGAACCGCAACCACAACACAGGGTGAGGTAACCGCTTGCGTAACCATTGTTCCGGGTGCCGGCGTGCGCACTGCCACAGAAATGTGCAATACGCTTTCGTTGCTCTCAGACGAGACCAGGCTGACACTGTAACCACCCGTGGTTTTCTCGCCCAACGTCACGAAGAGCAAGTGCTCTTTCGTGAGGTCAACCTGTCGCAATTGTTGAACCACCATGTTCTGGGCGGGTAACTCAAGCAATGCCTGTAACCGATCCGCCCCCTGAACATAAGCCAGGCCGGGGCCCGTCAGCCCGCAATGTGCAGACTGGGTAACTTGGCGAGCCAGGAGCGCGCCGGGCTCATCTTCCACGGCTGTTGACGATGCACAGCCGGCCAATACGGCGATCACAGATGCCATAAGCACTACAGGCACCTCGGCCATTGTCTTCCTGAATACAGCGATCAACGCTCTGCTCCAATTTGTTTGGGGTCAATTCCACCTTCTGACGACCACTCTATCAGGCTATAGCCTTTGAATCCGGGACGCGGCAGCATATCCGATGTGGCCGCTGATATAGACGGGCGGGAATAGCTGGTGGTCATTCTCACCTCAATAACGGGCTTGCCCGCCTGAACCGTGATTTCTTCCCGAAGCCCGGCCACCGGGTATTCCGCACAGGCTTCGCCTGCGAGGCAAATCAGGCCATCGTTATCCAGATCAGATCCGGCGACCAGAATGTAGCTGCCGGGTGGCACCTCGTTTCGCTGTCTCGGCTCAACACCGTCATCGGGCAGAAACGCGAACTGGTATTGACCGTTCTCCGCCAGCGCAGTGGTTTGAGCAACCGTTGTATACAAGCCGTTCCTGGGTTGCGGGTCGACTAAAAGAACAAAATGCCTGCCCGCATCACGGGCCTGCTGATCCGTGATGCGCTGGCCGATAACCGGGATTTCGAGCTGGCGAGATTCGGCACCGCGATATTCGACAACCACCGTTGTTCGTTCCGATATACCTGCGTCAAGCGCTTCCGGCAGCAGCGTTATGTTGATATCAAACTCGGTACCCGAATCGCCGCTGGCGGGCGCAGAATCCAAGAGTACCCATGGTGCTTCTACTGATACAGAATTGATGGTAACGGACGCCGAATTGCTGCCATAAACGCGTAATTTCACACTCGCCGACAAGCCACCTTCGGAAGAAAGGCTTACAACGGCGGGAGCTGCCGTCAGCAAATCTGTCACCGTGGCGTTGGAGACCGCCAAGGTCGACTTACCGGCATCAAGAAGCCCCCAGCCCAGAGTGTCAGTCTTGGGGCACATTTCGCGACCGCAATCCTGAGACGTCAGCTCTCCGGCCCTCAGCATGGCATTCAGCCTTGTATAATCGAGACCTGGGTCGAGGCCCTTCATCAGAGCAAATACGGCCGAGACATGGGGCGCCGCCATGGAGGTGCCCTGCAAACCGATGTAGGTTTCCCTCGCGCCGCCGTTTATCACGCTGGCACTGGTGCTGCTGACCAGGTCGCTGCGACCGTCGGCGTTGCCGTCACGGCTGGCGTCGCCGCCGGGCGCAGCCAGATCAATCGAGTCACCATAATTCGAATAGGATGCCAGCACGCCCGCACCGTCTACGGCGCTTACAGAAAAAACGTTCTCATACGCCGCAGGGTAGGACGCACGCGTCGAGGCCGAGTTGCCCGCCGCCGCGACGAACACAATGCCCCGATCGGTGCCATAACGGATAGCGTCCCGCAGCGGCTGCTGAAAAGGCAAGCCGCCCAGGCTCAGGTTAACAATGTCGGCGCGGCGCGATCCGTTGGCCGGGCCGGCAACCCAACGCAGGGCTGCAAGCAGGTCGGCGGATGAACCTGTGCCGCCCTCACCCAGAACCCGCACAGGCAGCAACGAGGCGTTGTAGGCAACACCAGCCCCGCCAACACCGTTAACCGCAGCGGCAATGGTTCCCGCGACGTGCGTGCCGTGGAAAACACGGCTGCCTATCGAGTTACCGGGCTCGGACGGGTTATTATCCGGGCCCGGCATGTCATCGTTATCAAACTGTGCCGACACGAAATCCGTACCAACAGGCAAAGGCTGAACGACATTCGCATTCAGCTCGCTGTGCCAGTTATCCGGCGCGCCGTACAAGCCTGTGTCCATGACTGCGACGGTAACACCATCGCCCCCGGTTCCGGCGATCTGCCATGCGATCGGGGCATTGATCAGCTCATAATGCCATTGCTGACCGACTGAGGGGTTGTCGTACAAAGGTTCATTTACAGGCGTTGAGGCCATGGCCCGCATTTTATAGTTGGGCGTGGCCGAGGCAACGTCCGGGCGTTGCTTCAGTGCCCGGATCCACTCCAAAGTTGACTCTTTCGTCGGCGATTGACCCGCCTTGGCGGCTTGGGCCGGCGCTTTCATCAACCAGACTCCCGGAGCCAGCTCCTCTTCGGGCTCCATCGAGCCTTGTGGCACTGCCGAGCCCATTGCCACCTGATCCGCATTCTGCTTTAGCACGACAATGGCCTCTGCCGGGGCAAAATCATGATCGGGCCACGCGAACGACGTCGCCAAAACGCTGCCAACCGCAGACGTTGACAGAATATAAAGCATGGGGGCCGGGCCCGACGCCTCAACCTGCAGTCTATAAGTACCCGCAGGCTCGCCAGCTGACAACGAAACCTCAACCGGTTTCGGCTGGTTGCTGGTAGCAACGGTTTCGACAACACGACTGCCGCTCAATAGAGTCAACGTCAGCTCAGACGACCCTTCACTTGTTGAGAACGGCTGGAGATAAACACTCTGACCTTTGCGCAGGTCCATGGAAAAGTTATCGGAAGGATCGGCAGCATAGGGGTTTCCGGACGACTGGCTGCCGCTCACGTACTTTCCCGCGCTGGCACTTACGTAACCCGCAAGAATGAATTCCCGGGGCAAAGGCTGGGCGCCAGCCAACGGACGCAAGCCAAGCCCCAGAGTGTCCCCATCGTCTGCATCTACTCTGGTGCCGGTTTCAATATCGATAGTGCCAGAGATCGCAATGTTTGCGGGTGTTGGCTCACTGTCGCCCGAGCTACCACCACAGCCGCCCAGCGCGGTTATCAACCCCACCAGCACGGAATATCTTAAACACTTCACAGCTTGTGCGTTATCCAGCATTCACAGTAACCCCTGTTTCATCAATCGACAGTTTACAACGCGCGCGTTCAGCCAGATGAATACTACCTCAGGACGGGCTCAAGCCAAGCATGGCGATTACCTCATCGGTCAGTGCGTCCTGCGTCAAACCGCCGCGCTCGGGCCGGTACCAGGTTACGGTCCAACTCAGGGCACCTGTCAGCAGACGGCGCACCACAAACGGATCGGCCAGCAAAGCGCCCTCCTCTTTCAGCGCACTGAGCACGTCCAGCCACAAGGTTTCATAGATATCCCGAAGCTTAAGAACTTCTACCTGAGAAACCTCAGAAAGGCTGCGCCATTCAAACACCAGAACGGCCATGGCTTCTCCGGTCTGGCCGTTAATCGATTCCAGCTCTGCGCTTACCAGCGCCCGCAGTTTCTCTCGATTGGAGTCAGCCGCATCGATAGCGGCCCGCATCACCGCCGTGTTCAGCCGTATGGTTTCAACCATCACCGCCTTGAGAATTTCTTCTTTGGTGCGAAAGTGATGGAACAGGCTTCCCGACTGGATACCCACAGCGGCGGCCAGATCCCTCACTGTGGTTCGCTCATAGCCTTTTTCCCGGAATAATCGCGCCGCTTCGCGAAGCAACCGGCCGCGCGCACTGTCCGGATCGGAAACCAGATTGTCGGCAACGAGTAACTGAAGAATTTTGGCTTGATTCACGAGCGTATCCAGTGGTTTCAATAGAATTGATAGTTTAACTGAAACTTACCTGTTTACATACCAAGCGCTTGCTTGGTATTGTCTGGTGGTCAGATTACATCAGACTACATTAGATCAAGATGTCGCCCGCATTCATGCGCTGACGCATTAGAGCTGGGTCAATACGAAGAACAGGATGCACAAACATGGCTGACTCCCCGAAAACCGTACGCATCGGATGTTCCTCCGCATTCTGGGGCGACACCGAGACGGCCGCAGCGCAACTGGTTCACAAAGGCAACATTGATTACCTGGTTGCCGATTACCTGGCCGAAGTCACCATGTCGATCATGGCCGGCCAGAGGATGAAAGATCCCGGCCAGGGCTACGCCCGGGACTTTGTGGAAACCGTTATGGGCCCCTTGCTGGGCGAAATCAAAGCCAAAGGTATTCGCGTTCTGGCCAACGCCGGTGGCGTTAACCCGACGGCCTGTCGCGATGCCCTGCAAGCCCTGTGTGAAAAAGCCGGCGTGAAAATGAACATTGCCCTGGTGCTGGGTGATGACTTACTGCCCAAAAAACAGGCTCTGAGCAAATCCGGTACAACCGAGATGGCCACCGGCGAGCCCATGCCCGCCATGATGGTAAGCATGAATGCCTATCTGGGTGCGCCTGGCCTGGTCGCAGCGCTGGAACAGGGTGCCGATATTGTTATTACGGGCCGGGTTGTCGACAGCGCACTGATCCTCGCGCCTCTGGTTCACGAGTTTGGCTGGCAGTGGAACGATTACCACAAGCTGGCGCAGGGCAGCCTTGCCGGTCACCTGCTGGAATGCGGCGCCCAGGTAACGGGGGGCAACTTTACCGATTGGGAAGCTGTCGCCGAGGGCTTTGCAGATATGGGGTTCCCCATCGCCGAAGTCAGTGCAAGCGGTGATTTTGTAATCACCAAGCCGGAATGTACGGGCGGCCTGGTAAGCCGTGGCACCGTGGCCGAACAACTGGTTTATGAAATCGGCGACCCGCGCGCGTACGTGCTACCCGATGTGGTCTGCGACTTTACCGCGGTCGAGCTGGAAGAAAGCGGCACAAACCGCGTAACCGTGCGCGGGGCAAGAGGCATGCCGCCAACAGACAGCTATAAAGTGTCCGGCACTTGGCCGGACGGATTCAAGTGCACCGCCACTTTTCTGCTCGCCGGTATTGATGCCCCGAAGAAAGCCCAGGCGGTTGCCGAGGCAATTCTCACCAAAACGTCGCGGCTGTTTCTGGAGCGCGGCTTGCCCGACTACACAGAGACCAGCATCGAGCTGCTGGGCACTGAAACCACCTACGGCAAACAGGGCCGTGGCCGGGACTGCCGGGAAGTGATCGTCAAAATAAGTACGGCCCACGCCAAAAAGGCAGCTCTGGTGCTTTTCTCCCGGGAGATTGCCCAGGCCGCTACCGGCATGGCACCGGGCCTGACCGGCATTGTCGGCGGCCGCCCGGCCGTGATGCCGAAGATTCGGCTGTATTCGTGCCTCGTGCCCAAGAGCCAGGTGGCTGTATCCGTCGATCTGAACCGTAATGCAACCTCCGTGGACATAGATTCGGCAGGCGGATTCCAGCCAGATAAAATCGCAGACCAACACCCAGGCGAGCCAGCATCAGCGACCGATACCAACGTGCGCCTGATCGATTTGGCTTGGGCCCGCAGCGGTGACAAAGGCGACCACAGCAACATCGGTGTGGTCGCTCGCAGCCCGGAATTTGTTCCGTTTATCGAAGCGGCGCTGACCGAAGAGGCCGTTGCCCAGTGGATGGCCCACACACTGAACCCGAAGACCGGCAAGGTGACACGCTGGGCTATGCCGGGGCTGCATGGGTTTAACTTTCTTCTGGAACACAGCCTGGGCGGCGGCGGCATTGCCAGCCTGCGCATTGATCCGCAGGGCAAAGCGTTTGCCCAACAGCTACTTGAATTCCCGGTGCCGGTTCCTTCCGAGCTGGTTCGCGCCTTAACGCTGAATAAGGTTTAGAGACATGAGCTATCAATCCGTTTTTCACCCTGACCTGTTCAAGGGTCAAACATTTATCGTAACCGGCGGCGGCTCCGGTATCGGCCGCTGCACCGCACACGAACTCGCCTCCCTGGGCGCCCGGGTTGCGCTGGTGGGCCGTAAAGTCGAAAAAGTTGAAGCCGTAAAAGCAGAAATACTTGAAGACGGCGGCATTGCATCAGCTCACGTATGCGATATCCGTGAGGAAGACTCTGTAAAAGCCACCGTAAAAGCCATCATCGAGGAACACGGTGGTCTGAACGGCTTGGTCAACAACGCCGGTGGCCAGTTCCCCTCTCCGCTGGCAGGTATTAACCAGAAAGGTTGGGAGACGGTTGTTCGCACCAATTTAACCGGCGGGTTTCTGATGGCGAGAGAGGCTTACAACCAGGCATTGTTAAAAACCGGTGGCGCCATCGTGAACATTGTGGCCGACATGTGGGGTGGCATGCCCGGCATGGGTCACTCAGGCGCCGCAAGGGCTGGCATGGTGAACTTCACCCAGACAGCCGCCGTGGAGTGGGCCACCTGCGGCGTTCGTGTGAATGCGGTGGCGCCGGGCTGGATCGCCTCCAGCGGCATGGACAGCTACCCCGAGCATATGAAGCAGTGGATTCGCAGCCTTGGCGACAATGTGCCCATTAAACGCATGGGCACGGAATCGGAAGTGAGCTCGGCCATCTGTTTTTTACTCAGCCCTGGCGCAGCCTTTATAACCGGCGACTGCCTGCGCATTGATGGCGCTGCGTCACAAGGCGGGCGCGTGTGGCCGTTTCCCAAGGCCAAGAATAACGAACCTTACAACGGTTTCCATCGGGCGGTCACACCAAAAGTACTCAGCGAGGATTGAGGAGTTTTTATGCAAACACTTCAAACCAGCGTTAACCCGCAATCCGATGAGTTCCGCGGTAACACGGTTGCCATGAGCGCGCACATTCAAACCTTCCGCGATGTTGAGCAACAGGTGCTCGACCTGGCGGAAGCGGCAAGGGAAAAGTTCACCACGCGCGGAAAACTGCTGCCCCGGGATCGCATTAACCGCTTACTGGATCGCGGCACGCCGTTTCTGGAGCTGTGTTCCCTGGCCGGCTACAAGATGCACGACGACAAAGACGGCAGCATGGCCGGCGGCAACATCATCGCCGGCATCGGCACCGTCAGCGGCATTCGCTGCCTTGTGGTCGCCAGCAACAGCGCCATCAAAGGCGGCACCATCACGCCTGCAGGCCTGGATAAAACCCTGCGTCTGCAGCAAATTGCCAAAGAAAACAAACTGCCGGTTGTTTCCCTCTCGGAAAGCGGCGGGGCCAACCTGAACTACGCCACCGACATTTTTGTGCAGGGCGCGCGCGGCTTCGCCAACCAGGCGCGCATGTCCGCCGCCGGGCTGCCACAGGTTACCATCGTACACGGCAACGCAACCGCAGGCGGCGCCTACCAGCCGGGTTTATCTGACTACGTGATCGCTATCCGTGGCCAGGCCAAAATGTTCCTGGCCGGCCCGCCACTGCTGAAAGCCGCAACCGGCGAAGTAGCCGATGCCGAAGAACTCGGCGGTGCCCAAATGCACGCACAGGTCGCCGGCACCGCCGAATACCTGGCCGAAGACGACGCAGACGGCATTCGCCAAGCCAGAAACATTCTGGAAGCTCTGCCGTGGAACGAGCAGCTTCCAGTGCAACGCGAACTAAAGTGGGACAAGCCCCTGCACCCGGCGGAAGAGCTGCTAGGGGTTATTCCCTCAGATTCCAAAAAACCTTACGACGTGCGTGAAATCCTGGCGCGCATTGCCGATGGCTCAAAGTTCCTGGATTTCAAAAATGAGTTCGACGACCAGACCGTATGCGGCACCATCCGCATTGAGGGTCACTCCGTTGGCATCGTCGGCAACAACGGCCCGATCACCCCGGCCGGAAGCGCAAAAGCCGCTCAATTCATCCAACTCTGCGACCAGGCTGGCACGCCCCTTCTGTTCCTGCACAACACCACCGGCTTCATGGTGGGCACCCACTCAGAGCAGAACGGCATCATCAAACACGGCTCAAAAATGATTCAGGCAGTGGCCAACTGCCGGGTGCCAAAAGTCGCAATCGTGATCGGTGGTTCCTACGGTGCAGGTAACTACGCCATGTGTGGCCGCGGCCTGGACCCACGCTTCATCTTCGCCTGGCCCAACAGCCGAACCGCCGTCATGGGCCCGGCCCAGGCCGGCAAAGTGATGCGCATAGTGGCTGAGGACAAACAGAGGCGCAGCGGCATAGAGCCTGATCCGAAGACTCTGGACTTTCTGGAGCAAGCGACGGCCAAGAAACTGGAAGACGGTTCCACAGCCCTGTTCGGTACAGCCCGGCTCTGGGACGACGGCCTGATTGATCCACGGGATACACGGCGCGTTATCGCGCTGGTTCTGGACGTATGCCGCGAAGCCGAAATCCGGCAATTACGGCCCAATACATTTGGCGTAGCCCGCCTCTAAGAGATTCAAATAATGGTGTCTGGAATCGAACAACCATTGAAACTGAAAATTGTTAGCAGGTAGCAGTGCAGTTGCAGACATAAGCGGCTGTGGGGGTAGGCTTTCAGAAAATGTCGGAGGCCATGGATGGCCGGAGTCAAGCGCACACGGACGTGCTTGTAGCGGTTTTCTGAAAGCCTACCCCCACAGTCGCAACCCGAGTCAAAGAACCTGCGCCAAGAGAGGCAGGCAAGAACTAATTATCAGGAGAACAAAACGTGAAATTCACAGCCGAACACGAAGCCCTGAGAAAAACCGTCCGCGATTTCGTGCAAAAAGAAATCAACCCCCATTGCGACGCGTGGGAAGAAGCCGGCGAGTTCCCCATTCGTGAAATATTCAAGAAAATGGGCGATTTGGGCTTGCTCGGCATTCAAAAGCCCGAAGAATACGGCGGCATGGGGCTGGATTACAGCTACAACCTCGTAGCGGCTGAAGAACTGGGCATGGCCAATTGCGGCGGCGTACCCCTGGCCGTTGGTGTGCAAACCGACATGTGCACGCCGGCCATTGCTCGCTTTGGCTCTGACGAACTGAAGCGAAAATTTCTGGCACCGGCTATCGCCGGCGACATGGTCGGCTGCATTGGCGTGAGTGAAGTCGGTGCAGGTTCCGACGTGGCGGGCATGAAAACCAACGCCAAAAAAGACGGCGATGACTACATCATCAACGGCTCCAAAATGTGGATCACCAACAGTCCGAAAGCCGACTTTATTTGCCTGCTGGCCAACACCAGCGACGACAAGCCGCACAAGAACAAATCCCTGATTATCGTGCCCATGAACACGCCGGGCATCACCATGAGCCCGCACCTGAACAAGCTGGGCATGCGCTCTTCCGAGACCGCTCAGATCTTCTTTGACGACGTTCGCGTGCCACAGCGTTACAGAATTGGCGCCGAAGGTACGGGCTTCATGATGCAAATGCTGCAGTTCCAGGAAGAGCGTTTGTGGGGTGCCGCCAACGTGATCAAAGCGCTGGAAAACTGCATCAATCAGACCATTGATTACTGTCGCGAGCGCAAGACGTTCGGGATTCCGCTGATCGACAACCAGGTGATTCACTTCCGCCTGGCCGAATTGCAAACCGAAGTAGAGGCCCTGCGCGCCCTCACCTATCAGGCCTGCGAACTGCACATTGAAGGCAAGGAAGTGACCAAGCTCGCGTCCATGGCCAAACTGAAGGCCGGCCGCCTCGGGCGTGAGGTTACCGACAGCTGTCTGCAGTACTGGGGTGGCAACGGTTATATGTGGGACAACCCCGTATCCCGTGCCTTTCGTGATGTTCGGCTGGTGTCTATTGGCGGTGGTGCCGATGAAATCATGCTGGGGATTATTTGCAAGATGATGGGCACTTTGCCTGGCAAGCGCAAAAGCTGAACTCAGGTGCCAGACCGGACTACCGGCCCCAAAATAATGTTCGTGGAGTCTACCGATGGAAACCTTGCCTCATTGCGACACACTGCTTCTGGAAAAACAGGGGGCAGCCCTGCACATAACCATCAACCGGCCGAACTCCCGGAACGCCATGAGCCTGCAGATGGTTGCCGAGCTGTCCGCGATATTCACCGAAGTGGAATCTAATCCCAGCATACGCGCCTTGGTTATCCGCGGTTCCGGTGGACATTTCTGTGCCGGCGGCGACATCAAAGACATGGCTGGCGCCCGCAACCACAAAGCCGGTGAAGGCGAAACCGACCCGTTCTACCGCCTCAACCGTGCCTTCGGGCAGATGATCCAGCAGGTAAACGAATCCTCCAAAGTCGTCATTGCCATCACCGAAGGCGCCGTTATGGGTGGCGGCTTTGGCTTGGCCTGCGTGTCAGACGTCGCCATCGCCGGCCCCACAGCCAAGTTCGGCATGCCGGAAACGTCCCTGGGCATCATCCCGGCGCAGATCGCACCGTTTGTCGTAGAACGCATCGGCCTGACCCAGGCCCGTCGACTTGCGCTACTTGGATTAAGAATCGGAGCAGAAGAAGCCTGCGCACTGGGCATCGTTCACCAAGCCGCTGCATCGGATGAAGAACTGAACGACATGTTAGCCAAGGCACTGGATCGCATTCGCCATTGCGCGCCAAACGCAACAGCCCAAACCAAAGCCCTGCTCCACCGAGTAGGCCACGAGCCCATGAGTAGATTACTCGACAGCGCCGCTGAAATGTTCACAGCAGCCGTCCGAAGCAGCGAAGGCGCCGAAGGCACCATGGCGTTCATGCAAAAACGCCCGCCAGCTTGGGCAGACGAAAACCATTGATTGCGGCCTTGTACCGATTAAGAGAAATACGCCATGCTGAAAAAATTACTGATAGCGAACCGGGGCGAAATCGCAGTCCGGGTTATTCGCACCGCCAAAGCCCTCGGATACCGCACCGTGGCCGTCTACTCCGAGGCAGACGCCAACGCAATGCACACCGAACTGGCAGATGAAGCCGTTTGCATAGGCCCAGCGCAAGTGGCGGCGTCTTACCTCAATGCTGACGCCATACTCGATGCCGCCCGCAAAACCGGCGCAGATTGCATCCACCCTGGCTACGGCTTTCTCTCTGAAAATGCTGGCTTCTCCAATGCCTGCAAAGCAGCCGGCATCGTATTCGTAGGCCCGCCGGCCAGCGCCATCGAACTCATGGGTAGCAAGCGACGCTCAAAAATCGCCATGCAAAAAGCCGGCGTACCCGTGGTTCCCGGTTACGAAGGCGACAACGCAGGCGATGACGAACTGATCGCCGCAGCAGCGGACATCGGCTACCCGCTGATGATCAAAGCCTCCGCCGGCGGCGGTGGCCGGGGCATGCGCCTGGTGCATCAAGAATCCGAACTGGCCGACAACATCAAACGCGCCAGATCCGAATCCAAACAAGCCTTTGGCGACGACGAACTGATCCTCGAAAAAGCCGTCATCGAACCCCGCCATATCGAAATACAGGTCTTCGCCGACCGTCACGGCAACGCCGTTTACCTTGGCGAGCGGGACTGTTCGGTACAGCGTCGGCACCAGAAGGTGGTCGAAGAAGCGCCCTCGCCCTTTGTGACACCCGAACTTCGGGCCGCCATGGGCGACGCCGCCGTAACAGCGGCCCTTGCCTGCAACTACGAAGGCGCGGGTACCGTCGAATTTCTCGTCGACAAAGACCGTAACTTCTACTTCCTGGAAATGAACACGCGCCTGCAGGTAGAACATCCGGTTACCGAACTGATCACCGGGCAGGATCTGGTGGCCTGGCAGCTCTCGGTTGCCGAAGGCCTACCGCTGCCACTGGCTCAGAACGATATTGAACTGAACGGCCACGCCATTGAAGTCCGGCTTTACGCGGAAGATCCCGCCAATGGCTTCACACCCCAAACCGGCCCGCTGCATGTCTTTCAGCCGGCAGAGGGCGAAGGCCTGCGCTATGACACAGGCGTGCGTTCCGGTGATGAGGTAACGCCACACTACGACCCCATGCTTGCGAAGGTTATCGCCTGGGGCGAAAACCGTGATGAAGCCCGTCGTCGGTTGATCCGGGCCTTGGAAGACACCACCATTTTTGGCCTGACAACCAACCGGTATTTCCTTAGCCGCATCATCGCAGACAGCACGTTTGGTGCCGGCGAGGCCACCACCGCGTTCCTGCAGCAGTCCTTCAGCGCAGACCCATCACTGCAGCCGGCGAAGACGCAAATCCGCCAGCTCGCACTTGCAGCCTGCGTATTGGCCCATGGCACCAGTGGCCAGGAAGCCTGGAGCAACGCACCGGCTACCCACACCCCCATGAAGCTTGAAACCGGAGGTGAGACCGTTGAGTTATTGGTGCAAAGCAACGGCCAAAATCTCTCCGCCCGTCTCGGCCATGAACACTATGAATTGACCATAGCCAGCATCCAGAACGGCCTCTTGTGCGTTGTCGACAAGGGTATTCGTCAGCGTTGTCACTATCACCGCGACGGAGATTCTCTTCATTTGCAGGCATTCGGAAAATCGTGGTCAGTGACGGATCTTACTCACCAGCCAGCCGCCGGCGCCAACGGAGAAGGCAACGGGCGCATTCCAGCTTCAATGGACGGCGCCATTATCGACGTACTGGTCGAGCCCGGCCAAACCGTTCGCCAGGGTGAAACCCTCGTCATACTGGAAGCCATGAAAATGGAGCACCCGGTGAAAGCAGACTGTGACGGGGTTGTTGCCCAGGTTCTGACTCGCAAAGGCGATCAGGTCAGGCGCAATCAGTTACTGGTGGAAGTGACCATCGACGAAGCATCCGAATCGGAGAACAAAAAATGAACACACTGAAAAACCAAACCATCTTTATTACCGGCGCCAGCCGGGGTATCGGCCGTCAGATCGCTATTGCCTGTGCCCGCCAGGGCGCCAATGTTGTCATCGCGGCGAAGTCAGACACACCACACCCTAAGCTGCCAGGCACCATTCACACAGTAGCCGAAGAGGTTCGTGCGGCAGGTGGCCAGGCGCTGCCTTTGGTTCTCGACGTGCGCGATGAAAAACAGATAAAACAGCGTATCGATGAGGCCGCCGAGCACTTTGGCGGCCTTGATGCATTGATCAATAACGCCGGCGCCATACGCCTGACCGGCGTAGAAAACCTGAAGATCAGCCGCTTCGACCTAATGCACCAAGTGAACGCCCGCGCAGTACTTGCCTGCAGCCAGGCTGCCCTGCCCTGGCTCAAAAAAACCGGTCGTGGCCATATTCTGAGCATGTCGCCGCCACTGAACCTGGATCCAAAATGGTTCGCGCAGTTCGGGCCTTATACCTCAACAAAATACGCGATGACCATGATCAGTATCGGCATGGCACAGGAATTCCGGCGTTACGGAATTGCCGTGAACACTCTTTGGCCCAAAACGCTCATCGCGACCGCCGCCATTCAATATGAAGTGGGTGGCGAGCAATTGATGGCACAGGGCAGAACGCCGGAAATCATGGCCGATGCGACCGTTAGCATCCTGAATCGATCGTTAGACGAGATGACCGGCCAAAACCTGATTGACGAAGACGTGCTCCGCCAAGACGGCGTCACCGATTTCGAGAGATACCGGTACATAGCGGGTGATAAGCCCCTATTGCCAGATCTTTACCTGGACCAGCCTTAAGGCGAGGTTATCCCAAGGCCCTAAACACATTATAAAAATACCTTACGGAAAGCCCATGGACCACGACAACGTTACAGCGATGGACATCGTGCGCAGCCTGCCGGGAATATTCAAAAGATTCCCGACTATTGCAAAAGGGTACTATTACTACTCGATCAAGGACGCGCAGAATACCCTTACCCTCGGGACCCTGGTTGAAAACAACGCTGAAAAGCACGGGAACAGGCCGGCAATTCTTTTTGAGGATTGCCGCATCACCTGGGGTGACTTCAACGCCTGGGCCAACCGCATTGCCGGTTACTTTCTGGCACAGGGGCTGAAAAAAGGCGATTCCATCGCTGTATTCCTTGAAAATCGTCCGGAAATTCTGGCAGTGGTGGCGGGCGCAGCCAAGATCGGGGTTGCCTGCGCAATGCTGAACGCCTCCCAGAAAGGCAACGTACTGAAACACAGCGTCAACCTGATCAAGCCGAAAATGATGGTGATTGGTGAGGAGCTGATACCTGCCTTTGATGGGATTAAAGCAGGCCTTCAGCCCGACCATCCCACGCCTTTTTTATTCCTTGCCGACACCAATACCCTCAACGCCTTCGGCGATGCCCCCTCGGGCTACGCCAACATGGCGCAGCAGATCAGCACATTTAACAGCGAAGACCCCGTTCTGAGCGATCCGCCCAGAACCGGAGACATAGCGATTTACCTGTTCACCTCCGGCACCACAGGTCTGCCTAAGGCCGCCCCTGCCTCCCACAACAAGTTCCTGAAAGCCTATGGCGGCTTTGGCCTGATGTCTCTGGCCATGAAGCCGGAAGACGTCTTCTACTGCGCCCTACCGCTGTATCACGGCACCGGGCTTGTGGTTTGCTGGGGCTCGGTACTCGCCGGCGGATCTGCCTTTGCCCTGCGCCGAAAATTCTCTGCCAGCGCCTTCTGGGACGACGTGCGCCGCTATGATGCCACCGTCTTTGGCTACATCGGCGAACTCTGCCGTTACCTGCTCAACCAGCCGCCCAGCGATCAGGACCGCAACCACCGGCTAACCAGAATGCTCGGCAACGGCTTGCGCCCGTCTATCTGGAAAGAGTTCAAAGACCGGTTCGGTATTGAAACCATTGCAGAGCTCTATGCGTCCAGCGAGGGCAACATCGGCTTCAGCAACTTCTTCAACCTGAACAAAACCGTCGGCTTGTCTACCGCGCCGTACAAACTGGTGAAATTCCATGACGGCACCCGCGACCCAATTCGGAACCGCAACGGCATCCTGCAGGAAGTAACGAAAGGTGATCCAGGACTGCTCATCGGTGAGATCACGAAAAAGTGGGGTTTTGAGGGTTACACTCAGAAAGACGCCACGGAGAAATCCATCCTGCGCGATGCCTTTAGAAGAGGAGATTCCTGGTTCAACACTGGCGATGTGCTGAGAGACATCGGCTGTCGCCATCTGCAGTTCGTGGACCGTATGGGGGATACGTTTCGCTGGAAAGGCGAGAACGTTTCAACCAACGAAGTGGAAAACATCATCGACGGCTCGGGAATGGTCGAGGAAGCTATCGTCTACGGCGTGGAGATCCCGAAAACCAGCGGCAAAGCCGGCATGGTGACGCTGGTACCGAACAGTCGCACCTTTGAAATCAACAAACTGCTGGCATTCATGCGGGCCAACCTGCCAGCGTATGCGGTTCCGGTGTTTGTGCGCATTACCCACGCCATCGAGAAAACCGGCACGTTCAAGTATCGCAAGGTGGATATCCAGAAAGCCGGTTACGCTCTGGCGCGGCCCAGTGAGCACGTTTTCGCTTGGCTGCCAAAAACCGAGGGTTACATTCAACTAACCCCTGAGCTGATTACGGATATTGATGCTGGCATGTTTAACTTCTGAAATCGGCTCTAGCCTTTCAGTCGCTGCTTTGCGCCAAAACTAAAAGGCTACGAGAACTCAGGAGCCAACCTTAAGCACCACCTTGCCAGTAGCACGCCGCTCACTCAGCGCCCTCAGAGCCTTGGCGTAATCCTCGAACTCAAACACTTCGCTGATGTTTGGGTCGATTTTGCCTTCGGCATAAAGCTTCATCAAATCCATCATGTTCTGGGCGCTCGTTTCTGGCTCGCGCTGGGTGAAACTGCCCCAGAACACGCCAACAACCGAACAACCTTTCAGAAGTGTCAGATTCGCCGGAATTTTCGGGATATCCCCCGCAGCAAAGCCGATGATCAAGTGGCGACCGTTCCAGGCCATGGCGCGCAACGCCTGCTCGGTGAAATCGCCGCCTACGGGGTCGTAAATCACGTCCACGCCCTTGCTGTTCGTCAGGCGCTTTACCGCGTCTTTCAACGGCTCTTCGGTGTAGTTGATCAGCTCATCTGCGCCCGCCGCTCTGGCAACTTCAAGCTTCTCCGCTGAGCTGGCAGCAGCAATAACGTGGGCGCCCATGGCTTTGCCCAACTCTATCGTAGCAAGGCCTACACCGCCGCTGGCGCCCAGAACCAGAAGGCTTTCGCCAGGCTGGATGTTGGCGCGCTGTTTGAGGGCGTAATAGGACGTGCCGTAAACCATGGTAAACGCCGCGGCTTTCTCGTCGCTCATGCCTTCTGGCACCGGAAGCAGGTTGTGCTCGGGCACGATGACTTCTTCGGCAAAAGCGCCGTAACCGGTCAGGCCGGCCACTCGGTCGCCCACCTTGAAGCGGGTTACCTTGTCGCCTATCGCAATGACTTCACCGGACATTTCGCCGCCGGGAGAGAATGGCATGGTCGGCTTGAGCTGGTATTTACCTTCGATAATAAGCGTGTCAGGAAAGTTCAGCCCGGCTGCTTTCACGCGGACTTTAACACCGCGACCTTTGGCTTCAGGGCTCGGTACGTCTTCAATTACGAGCTTTTCAGCCGGGCCGTATTCTTTACAGAGGATGGCTTTCACGGAAACTCCTGCAACGATGCTGCTGTTTGATTCTGACAGGACAGAGATTCTGCCCGTTCGTGGTTTCAATCAAGCTAAACAGAGTCACCCCATGAAGCAAATAAATCTCTTTTATCCATCTGAATAAAGATTGTTTATAGTTGTGGCGTTGTGTGGATCGTTGTTGGTTGGAGCATTGTTGGCCAGAGCGTTATCGCTAAAGGCGTTAGGGCTTACAGCATCGTACCAGCATAAATCAGCGCTCCCAGCAGGCAGGCAGCCGCAGCGAGCAGGCCCATGCGCAGTTTCCAGGAATAGGCCTGTGCCTTTTGTTTCGGTGCGTTCCGGTCATTCGGATTAACCGACTTCTGGTTTTGACTGGCGCTGCGAACCAATCCGATCATTTCTTCGCATTGCCCGGAGGTGAACGATGCAGGATTAAAACTATCCAGGTTATGGCTTGCCAGAAATCGACGAACGTCCGTTGAGAGCGGCACGTACTTCATGGACCAATTGCTGAACGTTCGTGCCTCAAGGGGCTCATCCATCAATTTGACGATAGTGCGATGCCTGCTGTCCTGCTTGATGCGCTCATAGGTTTTTCGAACATCCTCTTCTTCACCTTCCAGATATTGAAAGAATCGATTATCCCCGTAATAGAGACCCCCGACGAGGTCGCACTTGCCGTTATTCCGGCGCGACGCCATGAGAATTCGGGCAACGTGGGGCTCAACACCCTGCTCTACTGGTTTGGGTGCGAACGTGGCTTCACTGGCATAGGCCAGACGCGTGAGAGGCATATCAGAAACTCCGTATATCGGATTAACGGGAAGCAGACAGCAGAGTACGTCCAGGGACGCTGTTATGGATCATAGACGCCGGCGAAAACAGGCTCTTCGAATCGCTATTCGGGATGAATCAAAAGCGGTTTTCCGCTATCCTCCTCACTCTTGTTACAGACTACTCAGAAAGCATCCGCCTCCCAGTCAGAATCCGCTATGTTCGACGTTGTTTATTCGCTTGAAATGATTGGAATTATTGCCTTTGCCATATCCGGCATGGTGGTTGCGCGTTCGAAGAACATGGATCCCGTCGGGGTTTTCACCATCGCATTTATTACCGCCCTTGGGGGTGGAACCCTCCGTGATCTCATCATGGCGAATCATCCGGTTTACTGGATCAAGCACGAAGAACAACCCATCCTTATTCTCGCCATGGCGATTGTATTCAGCTACTGGAAGCGTTCAGAGCGTATTCGCGAATCCTGGATTGTATTTCCGGATGCCATCGGGCTCGGTACCTTCTCGATACTCGGTGCGCAACTGGCTCTCGATATGGGCCACTCATGGTTTATCGCCTCACTGCTTGGCGTGATGACAGGTACATTTGGTGGCGCCTTGCGCGACACTATTTGCAACGAAGTACCCTTCATTTTCCGCAAAGATCAGATTTATGCGTCTATTTCGTTCGCCGGCTGCTGGCTTTATTTTCTGTGCCAGTGGGCGTTGCAAAGCGAAGTGCTTGCGCTGGCGATTGGCCTGCTCTTTATTGTTATTGTTCGAATGGCTGCGGTGCGATTCGACATCCGCTTACAGCGTGATCCAACGCAAAACTGACATCCCACACTCTGATACCCCGAGAGGCCGACACCCGACATGCTCGAACGACTGTTCCAACTCCAGGCCCACGGCACCAACGTTCGTAAAGAACTGGTTGCGGGCATTACCACCTTCTTGACCATGGCATACATTATTGTGGTCAACCCCAGCATTATGTCTTCCACAGGCATGGACGCCGGTGCGGTATTCGTTGCTACTTGTTTGGCTGCCGCCATCGGCACCCTGATTATGGGACTGTGGGCTAACTACCCGATTGCCCTGGCGCCGGGCATGGGCCTGAACGCATTTTTCGCGTATACCGTTGTGGGCAACCTCGGGTACAGCTGGCAAGTCGCGCTTGGCGCCGTATTTCTCTCGGGCCTGATCTTCTTCCTGCTCAGCATTTTCAAGATCCGCGAGTGGATCATTAACAGCATTCCCATGTCCCTGCGTTTTGGAATTTCCGCGGGCATCGGCTTTTTCCTGGCGCTGATTGCCCTGAAAAACGCCGGTGTAGTGGTTGCCAATCCTGGCACTCTGATTGGCCTTGGTGAATTAAAATCGGCAGAGAGCCTGCTGTTTTTTGGCGGGTTTGTCGTGATTTGTGCTTTGTCGTTCCGGCGCATAACCGGTGCGGTCATGATTGGCATTATTGCCGTAACAGCCATTGCAATGATGTTGGGCATGGTCGAATACAACGGTCTGGTTTCCGCTCCGCCAAGCCTTGCGCCTACGTTCATGCAGCTGGATATCGCCGGCGCCCTGAACGTTGGCATGATCAGCATTGTGTTCGCCTTTCTGTTTGTGGATCTGTTTGACACCTCGGGCACGCTGATTGGCGCCGCTCAACGCGGCGGACTGCTCGACAAAGACGGCAAACTTCCACGCCTGGGCCGGGCCCTGATGTCTGACTCGGTAGCCACTATGTCCGGTGCCGCTCTCGGCACCTCAACCACCACCAGTTACATCGAGTCTACCGCAGGTATTTCGGCCGGTGGGCGCACCGGCCTGACCGCCGTGGTGGTTGCCGTTCTCTTCCTCGCGTGCCTTTTGCTGTCTCCCATTGCCAGCATTATTCCGGCGTATGCCACAGCGCCGGCGTTGCTGTACGTTGCGGTGTTGATGGCCAGCGGGCTGAAACTGATAGACTGGGATGACATCACAGAGGCCGCGCCGGCAGTGGTTACAGCACTGATGATGCCGCTGACGTTTTCAATCGCCAACGGCATTGCACTGGGCTTCATCACGTATGCCGTCATCAAGGCTTTGAGCGGTCGCTGGTCGGATCTGAACGTCAGCGTGGTGGTGATCGCCATTATTTTCATTCTGAAATTCATCTTTCTTGACGCAGCCTGAGCTGCGCGCAGACCCAGAGCCTGATTTCCTATGGATTACTTTTCCAACAGCATTAAACAAGCAATCCGTACGGTGCCGGACTGGCCCAAGCCCGGTGTCACGTTTCGTGATATCACCACCGTTCTGCAAGACAAAACAGCCTTCCGGAAGCTGATTGACGCTTTCGTTCATCGCTACCACGGCCACAAGATTGATGCGGTGGCCGCGGTGGATGCTCGGGGGTTCATTATTGGATCGGCCCTGGCTTATGAGCTCAATGCCTCTTTGGTGCTGGTGCGCAAAAAGGGCAAGTTGCCGTTTGATACGCTGGTGGAGGACTACGAACTGGAGTATGGAACCGCCTCCGTAGAGCTCCACGAAGATGCGCTCAAACCCGGTGACAAGGTTGTGCTAGTCGATGATTTGATTGCGACCGGTGGCACCATGCTGGCCGCCAGTCGGTTGATCCGCCGTATTGGCGCAGACATTATAGAAGTTGCCGCAATGATCGATCTTCCCGACCTTGGAGGTTCCGCCAAGCTGCAGGAAGAGGGCTTGAAGGTCTATACTGTGTGCTCGTTTGAGGGCGAATAGAGACGGCGCCTCCGGGACGTTTTGAGACGTGTTTAAGTTTTAGGACGTGTTTAAAGAGCATCGGGAGAACACCATGGATCGTTATCAACACCACTGGAAAGACGGCACACCTGTGCACCTGCCGCTGGGAAAGATTGTCTGCGTTGGCCGGAATTACGCGGACCACGCCAAAGAGCTCAACAACCCGGTACCCGCGGAACCCCTGCTGTTCATAAAGCCCGCCACGTCTGCGGTGCACGTAACACGTCCTCTGGCGCTTTCCGCCAATCAGGGCCAAGTGCACTTCGAAACCGAGCTGGCGGTATTGATAGGCAAACCCCTCACCAACGCATCGGAGAGCGACGCTCAGTCAGCCATTCTCGGCTACGGGCTGGCGTTGGACCTGACCCTTCGGGATCTGCAAAGTCAGCTCAAAGAGAAAGGCCATCCCTGGGAACGGGCAAAAGCCTTTGATGGCGCCTGCCCCTTGTCTCCGTTTGTGGCGGTGGAGTATTTCGGTAACGACTGCATCACCTTCAATCTGGACATCGATGAGCAGAGACAGCAAAGCGGCGACACCGGGGATATGATTTTCCCTATCGTTCCGCTGCTGGCTCATATAAGCCGCCATTTCACGCTGTTGCCCGGCGATGTAGTGCTCACTGGCACCCCCAGTGGCGTGGGCCCGCTGCGCTCAGGACAAACCCTGTCGCTACAACTGGAGGACCAGTTGTCTGTCTCCACCAAAGTGGTTTAACGTGAGCTGACACAATCTTTCTTTTTCGGGAGCACGTATAGTCAGGCATGGCAAAAAAACCGGTTACCTCGCGCAGTGGTCGATTCTTCAAGCTTGCCGGCATGACGGCCTCGGTAGCGGGACAGTATGCCGGTCAGAAAGCCCGCAGCCTGTTCAGCAATGAAAACGACGACGGCGCCCGCAGTGAAAGCTACACCCGCATGGCAAACCGCATTACCGACACCCTCGGTGAGATGAAAGGCGCGGCTATGAAGGTGGGCCAGATTGCTTCCCAGACCCAGGATTTCCTGCCCCGAGAGTTTTCTGATGCGCTCCAAAAGCTGCAGAAAGAAGCGCCTCCCATGCCGTTCGAAATCATTCTTGAACAGATAGAGATGGAACTGGGAAAGCCGGTAGGCGAGCTGTTCGAGTATCTGCAGGAGACCCCCTATGCCGCTGCATCGATCGGCCAGGTGCACCGCGCCCGGTTACACGACGGCACCGATGTCATCGTAAAGGTGCAGTATCCGGGTGTGGATGAATCGTGCGATTCCGACCTGAAACAGCTACGCCTGGCTCTGAAGCTGGGCGGCCTCCTGAAAATGCCGAAAGAGTCGGTAGATCAGCTGTTCACGGAGATTCGGGAGCGCCTTCAGGAAGAGCTGGATTACGAGAATGAAGCCCGCAATATTGACCTGTTCCGGGAGTTTCACAAGAAAGATTCCTGGGTCGTTATTCCTTCCGTGATCCTCAGCCACTCGACCCGTCATGTGCTGACGCTGGGGCTGGAGGAAGGCGATCACGTTAACGAGGTTACGCCGGAGCGCTACGATCAGGCCACGATCAATCTGATTGGTCATCGTATGTTTACCACCATGGCAGATCAGCTATTCCGGTTCCAATGCATCCATGGCGACCCGCACGCGGGGAACTTTGCGTATCGGCCCGATGGCAGCATCGTTATGTATGACTTTGGCTGTGTTAAAAAACTGAAGCCGGAGATTGTTGAGGCGTATCGCAATGCCATCATCGCGGCGCTGGATCAGGATTATAAAGCTCTTGATGCGTACTTGATTGATCTGGGCGCCCGAGTGGGGAGCCAACCTGCTATTGATGAGGCGTATTACGCTATGTGGCGGGATATTCTTGTGGTGCCGTTCAATTCCGAGCAACCCTATGACTTTGGCGAGTCCAGTATTCACAAGCATGTGGCAGCCAAGACGAGCACGGTGTTCAAGTATCTGGATTCGTTCAAGCCGCCGGTTGAGAGTATTTTTATCGACCGGATGATTGCGGGGCATTACTGGATGCTGAAGCGGCTGGGGGTTCAGGCGGCGTTTGGCGAGGAGCTTCGTGGGTATCTTGGCGGGCCTGACTGATTTTCTGGCTTTAGTGGTAACGGCATCGACAGGGTGTAGCGTTCAAAACACGCTGTGAATACGTCCCTGTGCGCTTGGCTCCGCCATTCATGGCTACGCACAGTTTTGAGCGCTACACCCTGTCGGTGCCTATCTTGCTAAGGCGTTTTTTAGCACACTTTGTACGTTTGCATCAGTCGAAGATCTTGCCGGGGTTGATGATGCCGTTGGGGTCAAATACCTGTTTGATGCCTCTCAGATAGGCAATTTCTGCTTCGCTGCGGGTGTAATGCAAGTAGGGCTTTTTGGTCATGCCTACGCCGTGTTCGGCGGAGACGCTGCCCTGGTACTTTTCGACGATTTCAAACACCCACTTGTTGACCTGCTGGCACTTTTCGAAGAAGTCTTCCTTTGCCATGTCTTCCGGTTTGAGGATGTTGAGGTGCAGGTTGCCATCGCCAATGTGGCCGAACCAGATGATTTCAAAATCCGGGTACTGTGCAGTCACCAACTCGTCAATTTCCTGCAGAAATCCCGGCACTTTAGAAACCACAACGGAAATGTCGTTCTTGTATGGGGTGCGGGGGGCGATGGATTCCGAGATGCGCTCGCGCAGCTGCCACAGGTTCCGGGCCTGAGTTTCGCTCTGGCTGATCACGCCGTCCAGCACCCAGCCGTTTTCCATGCACTGCTCGAACAGGCCCATGGCGTCGTCCATTACCTGATCAGACGTCGATTCAAACTCCAACAAGGCATAATACGGCGCTTCGGTTTCAAACGGCGCCGGCACCTGTCCGTGGGCCAGGACATGCCCCATAGCCTGGTGCGAGAAGAATTCGTAGGCGGTCAGGTCCAGGCCACTCTGGAAGGTTTTGAGCACGTCCATGGTGTTGCCAAGATCGTTCAGCCCGAGCACCAGTACCGTCAGGTTATCTGGCTGGCGCGTGAGCTTCATGGTGACTTCGGTAATAAAGCCCAGGGTTCCTTCGGCGCCGATAAACAGATGGCGCAGGTCGTAGCCGGTGTTGTTTTTCGCAAGGTCTTTATTCAGATCAAGAATGTCGCCCTTGCCGGTTACCACTTTGAGGCCGGCGACCCAGTCGCGGCTCATGCCGTAGCGGATCACCTTGATACCGCCCGCGTTGGTGGAGAGATTACCCCCAAGCTGGCTGGAGCCGGCGGAGGCAAAATCGACCGGGTAGTAAAGGTTGTTCTCTTCGGCAAAACTCTGCAGTTGCTGGGTCACAACGCCGGCCTGGCAGTGAACCAATCGGTCACTGGCGCTGAAATCCAGAATCTGGTTCATGTTGTCGAATGCAACAACCACCTCGCCGTTAGCGGCCACAGCGCCCGCACTCAGGCCCGTTCGGCCACCGGAGGGCACCAGTGCCACACGGTTTTCGTTGGCAAACTTCACCAGTGCCTGAACCTGCTCAGTGGTTTTCGGGAGCACGATGGCCAGTGGGTTTGGCTCATAAATTCGCGTCCAATCCTTGCCGTAAGTGTCGAGATCCGCTGGGTCCGTCAGCACCTTTGCGGGCGCGTCGCCGGCGGCTACAAGCTCTTTCAGGGCAACAATGATCTGTTCAGAGTTCATGAAGTCATCAGTCTCGTCAGGGTCGGGCGGTGGCTCTGGATTAAAAGTTCCAGGTTCGCTTGATTCAGGCGAACCGGGACACTGTGAAAAGTTGCTTTTATGGTATCATACTGCCCCTGTTCTGCGAGCCAGCCCCAACGACCACTGGCCGCAGGTCACTTCATGCGACGAAAGGTTCGGAAGCAAAGCCCATGTCAACGACGTCTCTCGAAAAGAGCAAAATCCGCATTCTACTGCTGGAAGGCGTGCATCAGACCGCACTGGATACTCTGAATGCTGCAGGCTACACCAACATTGAGTCCCTCAGTCACTCGCTGTCCGAGGAAGACCTTATAGAGAAGATTGCCGATGCGCATTTTATAGGCCTTCGCTCTCGCACTCAGTTGACTGCCAAGGTGTTCGAGGCTGCCAAAAAGCTGGTTGCAGTGGGCTGTTTCTGCATTGGCACTAATCAGGTTGATCTGCACGCAGCGACACGTCGCGGCATCGCGGTGTTCAATGCGCCTTTTTCTAACACCCGCAGTGTTGCGGAACTGGTTTTGGCGCAGGCTATCCTGCTACTGCGCGGCGTTCCGGAAAAAAATGCCAGTGCCCACCGTGGCGATTGGCAGAAATCGGCCAAAAACAGCTACGAGATTCGCGGCAAAAAGCTGGGCATCATCGGTTACGGCAACATAGGCACCCAGTTCAGCGTTCTGGCCGAAAGCCTGGGCATGGACGTGTACTTCTACGACGTAGTGTCCAAGCTGCCGATCGGCAATGCAACCCAGGTAGGAACCCTGCAGGAACTGCTCAACATTGCCGATGTTGTGAGTTTGCACGTTCCCGAAACACCGGCCACCAAGTACATGTTCAAGGCCGAGCAGTTGGCCCAGATGAAGCCTGATTCTATCCTGATGAATGCATCACGAGGCTCCGTCGTGGATATCGAGGCACTTGCAGAATCCCTGAGAAGCGGCAAGCTGCTGGGCGCTGCGATTGACGTTTTCCCGGTCGAGCCCAAGTCCAATAACGAAGAATTCGTTTCTCCACTGCGTGAGTTCGACAACGTTATTCTGACGCCACACGTAGGCGGCTCCACCATCGAAGCCCAAGAAAACATCGGGCGCGAAGTAGCTGAGAAGCTCGCTATGTATAGCGACAACGGCACCTCGGTGTCGTCGGTGAACTTTCCGGAAGTGGCTCTGCCCTCACACCCGAACCAGCACCGTTTGCTGCACATTCATGAGAACGTGCCGGGCGTGATGTCGGAAATAAACCAGGTGTTCTCCGAGAACGGCATCAACGTTTGCGGCCAATATCTGCAAACCAAACAAGACATTGGCTACGTGGTGATTGATGTAGACAAGGCCTACGGCGAACTTGCTCTGGAGAAACTGCTCCAGGTAAAAGGCACCATTCGCGGTCGGGTGCTGTTCTAGGCGGCGCTCGGTATAAACGCCGGTCAGAGAAAGCAAAAAAGCTCCGCCACCAAAAGGTCGCGGAGCTTTTTTTGCCCGGCCAGGCCGGACCGGAGTAGTCGCGTTACTGCATAGGAACCAGCGTCAGCTCGACGCGACGGTTCTGTTCACGCCCTGCGGCGTTATCGTTGGACGCGATAGGTTTACGCTCACCGTAACCCGTCGCGCGAGTGCGCCTGGACTCGATACCCTGATTCAGGAGGAAGTCCCGCACGGAGCCCGCGCGACGCTCACTGAGCAACTGGTTGTAGCTGTCTGAACCCGAGCTGTCGGTATGACCGTCGATCTGAATGATTGTTTTGTTGAACTCTTTCAGCACCAGAACAACCGATTCCAGCGTGTTTGTGAACCCGCCCCGGATGGCGGTCTGATTCAACTCAAAGGTGATGTTGCCCGGCATGATGAGTTCAATCTGATCACCGTTGCGAACAACACGAACGCCGCTGCCTTCCAGCCTCTGCCGCAACATGGCTTCTTGCCTGTCCATGTAATAGCCAATGCCGCCGCCAACGGCCGCACCACTCGCTGCACCAATCAGCGCGCCCTTGCCACGGTCACTTTTACTGGAGGTTGCAGCGCCAACGGCTGCGCCACCAATCGCACCAATGATACTGCCTTTGGTGGCATCTGAAGTTTTCTGCTCGCCTGTGTATGGGTCATACGTCATACAACCGGCGAGGCCCATGGTCGTTACTGCTAGTGCAAGCATTGTTTTCTTCACAGCATTCTCCTGTGGCTGGGTTTATTACTGGTTTTGTTGCAGGGGTCTTTCGAGCCCTTTAGCGCTCTCGTTGTGGCGTCGAGAATGGTCAAGACTCATCTGGAGTGATCAATAGTCGTCAGGGTCATCTGCCAATGAATGATCAAAGGTATCTATAATGGTGTTGAACACAGTTGCCTGCAGATCCTTGGCTTCGTTCACCAAGTGATGGCGGCCGTCGGCAATCCTCACTTCCTCTACCGATGCAAACTTGTTGCGGATAATTCTCAGATTGTGTTGCCAATCTACTGTCTGGTCTTTTTCGCCCTGAACCACCGTAACGGGGAAGTTGACCGGTCGCGCAGATTCAATGTGTGGAATCCAGGTACGCAACGCGCCCACCCAGTCAACGTGAACGGCTCTTGCCTGCAGTGGATCATTTTCTCGCAGGAAGCGCAAAAAACGAGTATTGCCACTGTTCGCTGAAAACGCACGCTGCCACCGTGAAATAAACGGCTTTACCATCGTGTGGAGCATTTTTGCGCCGAGCCAGCCTGCAGGCCGTACCAACGGTGCCAACAACACAACATTACGGAACTCCGATGTTTCCACGGAGTGGTGGTTCGAGAGCAGGTAGTCAATCAGTATGGCGCCCCCCGTACTCTGGCCCACCGCAAACCATGGCCCACGGGTTTTCTCACGAGCACAAGCCATAACATCTGACAACACCGCCTGATATTCCAGGAAATTGCCGATAGCCGCCGGTGTCCCGCTGGAGAGCCCGTGGCCAGGTTGATCATACGTCAACACGTCGAAACCCGCGCTGAGACAACGCTCAATCAATTGGCTGTATAAACCCACATGATCAAAGTAACCGTGCAGGATAAACACAGTGCCACGCCCGGGACGGGATTCCGGCAATCGGAAATAATGCACCATAATCTGGTGCCGATCCGCCGTTATATAGCCCTGATGATAGGCAATACCCGGGTGTTCCACCCAGAGATCAAGGCCATAAAATCGGCAATATGCCACCATCTCTTCGCTCAGATCTTCCCGTCCTTCCGGGTCGAACGGCTCAAGCCTTTCAAGCAGGGATTCACGATTCCAGTCCGGTATTTCTATGGTATCTGTTTTCCAGTACACGTAGAGTTAAACGCCTGTCGTGGATAGATAATACGAATTACGATGCACAATCCTAACCCATAGCGGGGGCATAACACAGATGTTGCAACATCTTCTTGAAACCGGGCTGCGACAAACCATGAATTGCCTGGTCAAGCCGGCTCTTCACCCAACCGTCCCAATTGCCGTTCAACGCACGCTTACACGCCAGGCCTACCGGAGCTCCGTGGCGCCCCGTGGCTGTCGCTTCCAGGCCGACACACTGGCGGGCATACCGGTAATCAGAAGCTCTTTTGGCCAGGCCACGCGCGGCGCCGTGCTGTATTTGCACGGCGGTGGTTACATCATCGGCTCTGCGGCTACCCACAAAGGGCTTGCCGGGCACCTTGCCAAAGCCTGCGGTTGCATGGTGGTGACGCCGGATTACCGCCTTGCACCGGAGCATCCTTTCCCGGCCGCACTGGACGACGCAGAGGCCGCCTGGCGGGCGTTGATTGAGGAAGGATTTGCACCCGGGCACATTGCCATCGCCGGTGATTCGGCCGGCGGTGGATTGGCTATTGCGTTGGCCATGCGCTTGCGTGATATGCAACACCCCCTGCCCGCGTCCCTTACGGTTTTTTCGCCCTGGGTAGACCTGACCCAGGAAACGCTTTACTCGCCTGAATGCGAACCGGTTCTGCAAGCGCGCTGGACAGCAAACGCTGCGAAACTCTACGCTGGCGAGGAATCTCTGCGTAACCCCCTGCTTTCACCGGTTTTTGGAAATCTTGAAGGCTTGCCTCCCCTGTTGATCCAGGTCGGAAGCCAGGAAATTCTGCTTAACGATGCCGAGCGACTCGCCCGTGCGGCCAGCACAGCCGGGGTGAACACCCAGCTTGAGGTGTTCAACAGCCTTTGGCACGTTTTTCAGGTACACAGCAGCCAGTTGGACAGAGCCGCCGCCGCAGTGCACACGGCGGGCGCGCACATCAGAGGGCATCTGGCAGACTGATTTCACCGAGTAAAAGCGCCTCTTTGCGTTGCCTTGGCCACTGTTTGATGTGCCATTCCAACTTTGACGCCCGGCTGCGATCTCCCGCCACTGCGCTGAACACCAATTCCAGCGGGCACTTGCCCCTCAGGCTCCGGGCTCCTTTGGGCGCGCCCGCCTGATGTTCGGCAAAGCGCCGGGAAACATCCGTGCTAATGCCGGTATAGAGCGCACCACCGGCGGTACGAACCATATAGATAAACCAGTCACTGGCCATCTTTCAGCCCCTGTTCCCTTACCTTCACCTTTTTCTGTTGTACCCAAAGGCCCACCATGATCAGCACCAGGCCGATGTAAGTCGATGGGAGAATCTGCTCACCCAGAATGAAGTAAATGAAAACAAGCGACAGAAACGGCGAGATGAAGATGAGATTGCTCACTCTGGAGGTGTTTTCTGCCTTTTTCATGGCGTAAGACCAGAGCACAAAGGCAATGCCCATCTCAAATGTGCCTACGTAGACAGCTGCGATCAGCGAGCCGGTCACCGGCAAAACCAGGCCTTCGGTCCACCAGCAGATCAGCGCAATTACCGGGAGGCCAAACAGAAAGTTCAGGAACAATCCCACTACCGGGTCCCGAGTGTCACGTGTCGCAAGAATCCAGTAAGAGGCCCACACAAGCGTACTGCCGATTGCCAGGGAAACACCCAGCGGATCGGAGAAATTCAGCGTGGTCACGTTGCCGCGCGTGGCAATAACCACTACCCCCGCGTAGCACACCAGCCCCGCAAGGACATCGAGCCTGCGCAGACGATGCCCCAAAAAAGGCACCGACAGATACGCAAGAACCAGCGCCCAGGTATAGTTCAACGGCTGGGCCTCTTGGGCAGGAAGCCGGTCAAAAGCGCCAAATAAGAGAAAGTAATACAGGCAGGGGTTAATCAGGCCCATGCCAAACGACTGCACGTATTGTTTTTTTCTCAGTGAGAACACCAGATGCCAGCGCTTTTGCAACACAAGGATGACACCCATAACCAGCACCGATGAGGCGCAGGCAACCAGCAGCATTTGCACAGGCGCCAAATCCGCAAGCGCCAGCTTGAAGGCCGTCGCAACGGTAGACCACAGCAGAACGGTACCCAGCCCGTACAACATGGCTGTTTTCTGATCCTTCATTACAACTCTCCCTGCGGGTCTGGTAACCGAGTGCTTTGCGGGTTTTGATTGCCTCCAGCATCTACAGCTTCACTGGCCGACTCGTTTGCGGCCAGCCACCGGTACAAGGTGCGCCGGTTAATGCCCAAAATTTGCGCCGCTCGGCGTTTATTGCTGTTGACCGCCTGCATCACTTTGCGTACGTAATCCTGCTGCAGATTTTCCAGCGTCGGCCATTCAGAGATGTTGTCACCGAGGGGTTTGGCTTGTGGGTTTACCGCAACGCCCTGGCGCTTGCGAACCCGTTCCGGCAGATGATCTGGCTGAACGGTGTCGCCCTCGCAGAAGGTAACGGCCCTCTCGATGGCGCTGGCAAGCTCACGAACATTCCCCGGAAACGGATAGTCCATCAACGTGCGGGAGCTTACGTCACTAAGCTTCAGGAATCCGCGCTGATGCCTCCGCGCCGCCTCTCGTAAAAAATGCATGGCGAGCAGATCAACGTCGTCACCCCGCTCCCGCAGCGCCGGAACCCGCAGGCTAAGGGTTTCCAGCCGATAGTAGAGATCTTCCCGAAAGCTACCCTCGCGAACGGCTTTGAGCAAATCCATATGGGTGGCGGCAAGAATTCGTACGTTCACAGGTTCTTCCTGATCCGATCCAACGGGCTTGACCATGCCTTCTTGCAACACCCGCAGCAGCTTCGCCTGCAAGCCCTGGGGCATCTCCCCGATTTCATCCAGTAGCAAAGTGCCTCCGTCGGCTTCGGCGAACAGGCCTTTGCGGGCCTGACGGGCGCCCGTGAACGAACCTGCTTCATGACCAAAGAATTCGCTCTCCATGAGCTCCCCCGGAATGCCCGCGCAGTTAACCGCCACGAAGGGCCCGGAGCCCCGCTCGCTGGCCCGGTGAATCGCTCTGGCGACCAACTCTTTCCCGGTGCCGCTTTCGCCACAAATCAATACCGCAGCTTCACTGCGGGCAATCTGGCGAATGTCAGACCGAAGCCGAACCATGCTCTCATGTTCACCAATCAGACCAAGAGATTCATCCGCGCCCTTGTGCGCGAGATACTGCTGCAGTTGGCGGCTGAGATCGGCTTGGGTCAGCAATCGGCGTATTTTCAGGCGTAGATGATCGGTAGACAGCGGCTTGGTCAGAAAATCATCCGCGCCAGCTTTCAATGCCTCGACGGCCTGATCGACGGTTCCAAACGCGGTAATAACAATAAAAGGCAGGCTGTGTCCGTCAGCCTGAGCCGCTTTGAGAAGCTCAAGCCCGTCCCCGTCCGGCAAGCGGAGATCTGAAACAACCAGATCTGGCGTTTGTTCGACAAGCAGTCGACAGCCTTCGCTTACCGTAGCTGCGCAGGTTACCCGATAACCCTCCAGCTCAAGTTCTTCACTTAACAACTGGCTCAAACTGGCGTCGTCCTCCAGCAGCAGGATCGTGGCTTTGAATTCGTTCATGCTGAGGTCTCCACTGGCCAGAACAGGCTCATTTTGCACCCACCCGATTCGTTGGTTCCGATTTCAATCCGGCCGCCGTGCTCTTTGAGTACGCTGCTGACCACCGCCAGCCCCAGCCCTGTGCCCTCCCCGGCGGGGCGGGTACTGTAAAAGGGCTCAAGCACAGCTTCCCGGTGTTCTGGCACTATGCCTGGGCCATCGTCATCTACCCGTACTTCCCATTCCGTCGCGTCACGATGCAGCGACAAAATCACCTCCGAGACAGCCGCCTGGCAGGCGTTGCGAACCACGTTCAGGCAGGCCATCCATAATACTGAGCAGCCGGCTAACGTGGCGGCCCACGGTGCCGTAGTGACCAAGCACCACCACGAGAATGATTGTGATCGCCAGCGCCGACCAGATAGACACGGCCCACATACGGCTCGATGCGAGCAACTCATGGAAATCACTGCGTTTGCGGGTTATCTGCAACAGGCCGTGAATCCGGCCATCATCGGCCACCAGGGGCGTAAAGTGCGAGAATACGGATTGCCCGTCCACCCATCGAAAAGCACCCCCAAGTTCGCCGCTGTTGATGACCTGTTCGGCGCTGGCACTATTACCCACATCGGTATCCGCGAGACCCAGGCTGGCTATACGGGTTCCGTTCTTGTCAAACACCGATGCGCCGGACACCCGGCCAATCCGGAAAATCGATTTCAGGGAATCCCCCATCACCAGCCCGTCGTTTTCCTGCATTGCCCGCGACAGTGGCCCACTGGCAGCGCGCGCTACCAGTTCCAGATCTTCTTGCAAGCGATCATTCAAAGCCCTTTCTACTGCCCCAAACCCCAGATAAATGGCCAGCCCGCTCATAACCAGCAAAGGCACAACAATGCTCAATACGAGGGATAACTGTATCGACCCGATTAACCGCCCGGCATTTCTGAAAGAAGGCTTCATTTTGTCTCCATCGACATAATTGCCACAACCTTTTGCCACATGTGGCATTTCGCCACAACCTCCATTACTTCAGATTAACGATTAATATTGTCCAAATTATTGATTGTTATAGATAAATATATAATTCAAACAAGTGGCACGGCGCTTGACTAGTATCTGGTGATCGCAAATAACACAGGAGAAGTTGATTATGAATATGAATAAACTACTCGTATCCGTTACTGCATCCATTGCCCTGCTTGCGACTGCACCCGCCATGGCAGAGCAGAACCAGCAAAGCCCGGCATCCACCGGGGATTCAGGCAGCTACTCAAATCCGGCTGCGGCAGGTACTCAAAAAACCAACTACACCGATGCTGAACTGAAAAAATTCATCGAGGCGCAAGGGGGCATTACCGGTGTACGGGAAGAGTACATCGAGAAAATTGAGAGCGCAGATTCCCAGGAAAAAGCCCAGAAACTGCAGATGAAAGCCAACGATGAGATGGTCTCCGTCATCGAAGACTCAGGCATGGATATCCCAACGTATAACGCCATTGCCACCGCGTACAGCAGCGAGCCGAAGGTACGTAATCGCATTGAAGCCTTGATGTAAGCACTGGCTGAGCCAGACGCGTTTCACGTCAGGAAAGCCCCGCACGGGGCTTTTTTCGTTCGACAGTCAAGTTTCGTTCGATCGTCAACCGCGCTCGTGGATCAATCAACCGCAACCGGCACTGACACAAACTTTACGCCCTGGCGTGCCAGCTCCGCTGAGCCGCGCGCTGTGAGTTCGGAAATAAACTGAAACTGTTCCCTGGGATTAAACGGGTAAGCCTTGAGCCGGTAATGCATTCCCCAGGGTTTGTTGAAAACGATCACCGATACCGGGTGCCAGGTTTTTGTACGGGGGCTCGTGAAGGCTATATCACGGAGTAGGTCCCTCACCTTGCCGACATCATGATTTGCCTCCAGATGGAAATCTGCCACACACATGAGGTTATCGGTGCCGTCATTGCCGTTGGCAATCAGGGAGTTCCACAATTTATTGTGGGGGATGATCACCACCGTGTCGTCGGGCGTGACAATCTCGGCAGCACGGGTATTGATGGCTCGCACTTCACCGTACTGTCCATCCACTTCAATCCAGTCGCCTGGCCGGTAGGGCATCTCGTAAAGCGTAACGATCCCGGCAATCAGACTGTTGGCGTAATCTTTGAAAGCAAAACCAAGTGCCAGCGCCAGAGCGCCAAAAATGGCCACCATATTCTGGAATGACGGTTCCACCAGAATCGGAACGACGATCATCACAGTGGCCAGAATGATCACGAGGCGAAGTAGGGGTACAGAAGCCAGCAGGTACAAACGTGGCCTACCGCCCAGCTTGTGCGCAATGCGGGGAAGCACCTTCTGAATGGCTACCGTCACCAACGAAGCGATCACAATAACGAGCAATGCCTTCAACATCGCCTGCCCGGTTATAGAGGCAAAGGCATCCTTGATTCCAAGATCATCTATCATAATGGCTCCTAGAATTGATCAACCGGGAATCCCCAGCTTTGCAAGTGGCGCCTGGCAGTAGGGTAACCGATGGCTGTTACTCGCCAGCATTGGCATGCCTGATCGAACGCCACCAGTTCAGCGCGCTTCAAGCGGGACAACACCATGCTCAGTTCGTGGGCAGACACACCGGTAACCGATTCCAGCGAAGGCGCATCAAGACCGTTATGCAACAGCAGCCCGTGCAGCACAAAGCCGGTGACGCTTTCCTTGCTCTGAGGCATTAATGGCAGGCTGAGCCGATTCAAAGGTACCACCCAACAGTCTGCATTCAGGTTCTGCGCTTGTGACTTTTGATCTGCATCGTCCAGCCTGGCGTCCTCATCCGGGCGGGCCCGCAACGATCTCTGCCAGATGGCCAAAGCCACGCCTGGATTGCCACGAGAGGTTGCAGACAGGTCTCGCAAAAACGTACTGTATTTGCGTTTGTTGCTCTCTTTATGTTCGTTACTGTCTTTACCTGACGGAACCTCTTCAGGTTCGACGAGCGGCAGCACATACAGGCCATTATCGGTCATCTTCGCGGTGATGGATGATTTGCTGCCGCCGGCCGCCAAGTGCGAAAACCAGACCCCTAGCCGCTCGGAGTTCATTGGCGCCGTCGTCCAGGGTGACATATGCGCATTCTCGATATAATGTCCCCAATATTGCCAGCACCAACTTGAGCTTCCCACAATACCGGCACCTGCGTCGCCATTCGCGATGCGGCGGAACAACTCCTTGACCAAAGCCAAACCGGAAAGGCACCGAAGCCAGAAATCTGCAAGTTCCGGGATCACCCAGGGGCGTGATAAATCCTGATTGTCCCACCATTCACGGGCGGCCTGATCATCAAGCAACAACGTGTCTGGCGGTGAAATTACCCGCAACGCATCAACACTGTTTTCGCGGTTGTCAGACCGGAAAGGTTCTGAAAAGTGGGCAAGGGCCTGCTGCAAACCGGAAAACGGCGGTGCCACAAGGCAAATAACCTCCCGGCTGAGCGAACCCTCCGAACGCGCGCATTCAAGGGCACACGCAATAGCCAGAGCCTGATGTGAGTAATCAGGTTCTGGCGCCAGCCGTCTTTGCTGTGCGGTGGATAACTCCGGCAGTTGATCCATGTTTTCAAAGGATTCTTCTGCCTGGGACACGCCCGCTTGCAACTGCATCAGAGCGTGGCGTATCGCATCCTTGAGTGAACGCCGCACCGATGTCTCCGGCAGCGTCCACTGATCAGCGGGCATAAGCCCTCCAGGAAGACAGGGGTCAATCGTGTTCTCGTTGGCGTTATCCTTCAAAAAAACTCCTGCATGCCAAAACGGTGAGCCGGTTTATTCAGGTATCAGCCAGTTGTGTTCGTGTGAAAAACCCAGCGCCTGATCTCCGGCAATATCGTCAATCATGGCAGAAAAACGGTCATCAAACCCCCACGGCGGATTAACAACCAACAACCCCGAACCCGTCATGCCCCGCTCCGGAGGCGTTTTCAGATGAATTTCACTGCACCACACTTTACGCAACGGGCTCTCTTTTACAGCCTGTTTCAGCGCAGCATGCAAGCCGGTGGTAAGAATCGGAAACCAGACAAGATAAACCCCATGGCGGCACTTCTGCCAGGCTTTGAGCAGCGTCTTCGCAACATCAGCGTACTCGGATTTGACCTCATAAGAGGGATCGATCAGCACCATCAATCTGGGATGCACGGGGGGCAGTTGTTTCAACAATCCCTTCAGGCCATCTTCGTGCAGCACCCGCACTCTGCGACCTGTTGCCCAGTTGGCAAGCTGGCCACTTTCAGAGGGATGCAGCTCAAACGCCGTTAACGAATCGCCCCGGCGCAGAGATCGGCGAAACCAGGCCGGAGAGCCCGGATAAACACCCAACCGTTCCTTATCGACATTGAAACTCGACAACCCTTGCGTAATCGGTTGCCAGTCTTCCGAACGTAAACCACTCCGACAAGCCCAGAGCTTTTGCACTCCTGCATCTGCTTCTGCCGTTTTCCGGGCCCGTTCGCTGTCAAGATCGTAGATCGCACTGCCCGCGTGCGTGTCAAAGCAGGCGATAGCCGAGGCTTTCGCCTGCATCATGGACAAAACCAGCGTTAATGCTCCGTGCTTCTGAATATCCGCGAAATTGCCAGCGTGGAAGGCGTGAAGATAACTCAGCATAAATAAGCTCCTGTAAACAGTGGCTATTAGGCCCGAGCGCACGCCGTTCGTGCAAGGCCCTCCAAGGCTGGGGCCTCCTAAGCTGGGCCCTCCAAGGAAAGCCCCCGCACTCAAGGCAAACCCACCCTTGCGCTGTTGTGCCTATGGCAACATAGTTGTGAACGATAATGCATCCGATTACCATAACGGTTCCTCGACCCTCGGAGTTCTCAATGAAAACACTGTTTCGCCCGGCCCCGTTGGCACTCATTATTGCCGCTGCACTAAGCGCCAGCTGCGCTAATGCCGCCCTGTCGGATTCGACCGCCGCCCAATCTGCCACCAAGGCCTCGGTTGTAGAGCATTACGCTGATCTCGCCCACGCCGGTTATGAGGATGCGTTGATTACTGCCAGGGCCCTGGACAAGGCGACCGATAGGTTGATTGCCAACCCGACAGAAGCAAACATGAAAGCGGCCAAGGAAGCATGGCTTGCCGCTCGTGTGCCCTATCAACAAACAGAAGCGTTCCGTTTTGGTAACGCCATCGTCGACGACTGGGAAGGCCAACTGAACGCCTGGCCCCTGGATGAGGGCCTGATCGACTATGTAGAAGCCGACGATTACCAGTATGAACTGGGCAACGCAGGGGCGACGGCAAATATTATTGACAGCAAAAACATCAACATCGGCGGCGAAACCCTTGATGTACAAAACCTGACGCCTGAGCTTCTTGCCGGCCTGAATGAGATTGGGGGCTCGGAAGCCAACGTTGCCACCGGCTACCATGCCGTTGAGTTTTTACTTTGGGGCCAGGACTTGCACGGTTTTGAGCTTGGTAACGGCGACCGCCCGGTGTCCGACTATGCCACTGGTGCTGATTGCACCAACGGCCATTGCGATAGGCGCGGGGACTATATGGATGCCGTAACCGACCTTCTTGTTTCAGACCTGAAATGGATGGTTGCCCAATGGGCACCTGGTGCTTCTGATAACTATCGCAGCCAGCTCATGAACGCCGACGCCGGCGAAGGTGTGCAGAAGATGCTGTTTGGAATGGGCACTCTGTCGCTGGGCGAACTGGCGGGGCAGCGTATGAAGGTGGCTCTGGAAGCCAACTCCTACGAAGACGAGCACGATTGCTTCAGCGACAACACCCATAACTCCCACTACTACAATGGCCTGGGCATCCAGAACGTATACACCGGCAACTATCGCCGAATAAACGGCGACCTGGTATCCGGCCCGTCCCTCTCTGACCTGGTAGAACAGAGCAACCCGGAACTGAACGCCCGCCTGAGTTCTCAGCTGAGCGCCTCCATGAAAGCGCTGAGCGCGTTGAAAGCCATGGCCGAGTCAAGTCAGAACCCCATGCCGTTTGACATGATGATTGCACCAGGCAACGCCAAAGGCGCCAGCATTGTAAACAGAGCGATCATGGCCCTGGTTGAACAAACCGGTTCCATTGAGCAGGCAACCCGCCAACTGGGCCTTGAAACCCTGTCGCCGGACGAAGCCGGGGATTCTTTCTGACATGCCGCGAGAAGCAATGACCCGAACACAACGAATGATGGCACTGCTGCCGCTGCTGTTCTGCATCGGCCTGCCGGTTTACGCCGGCACGCACGCAGGTTTTCCGCTGCAGAATACGCCCAAAACCGGCGGCGACGGCACGGTAGACCAGTTCGACACCAATGCTTACTCCCTGCCCCAGGGCAATCTTTCCATGACCAAGAGTCTGGATTTCAGCGTGGGTAACAGTTTTTTTCGCAACCCCTGGGTTGAGGCGCCCGCCAGCACCACTGCGCGGGATGGACTGGGGCCTTTGTTCAATACCAACTCGTGTCAGGGCTGCCATATAAAAGATGGTCGCGGTCATCCGCCCGGAAGCAATGAGCGGCCAGTATCGCTGTTTTTGCGCCTGTCCGTTCCTGCAGACCCGGATATTGACGCAGAGATTCTGCGCACTCACGGCATCAAACCGGCACCGGTTTACGGCAGCCAGCTACAAACGGCTGCCCTGCCCGCCGCCAAGCCTGAAGCCGACTTGGTGCTGACCTGGAATACGGTAACCAGAACGCTGTCTGACGGCACACGGGTGGAACTGCGCGAACCCGAATACCGGATCGAGAATCCGAACTACGGGCCTCTGCCAGACGATCTTTTGATGTCTCCCAGAATCGCACCACCCATGATTGGCATGGGATTGCTGGAAGCCATCCCGATTGCGCAGATCGAGGCAATGAGTGATCCGCAGGATGCAAACGGTGATGGCATTTCCGGAAGACTTAACCAGGTATGGGATCTTGCAACCGAGCAGACCGTGCCCGGTCGTTTCGGCTGGAAAGCCGGCGAACCCGGTGTGCGCCAGCAAAGCATGAACGCGTTTGCCGGAGACATGGGCCTGACCTCCAGCCTGAGACCCACAACTGACTGCACACCGGAACAGGCCTGCGATCGCTTTCCCGACGGTGACCATCCAGAGGTGAGTGACAAAATCGCAAACTTTGTTACCTTTTACGCCAAGAGCCTGGCCGTGCCAGCGCGACGGAATATGGAAACACCCTCTGTTCAGCAAGGCGCGCGACTGTTTAACGAAACCGGGTGCGCAAGATGCCATACGCCCCGGCACACGACCGGAACAGACGCCGACCGCCCGGATTTGAGCAACCAGACGATCTGGCCTTACACCGATATGTTGCTGCACGACATGGGACCGGCCCTCGCCGATGGGCGCAGGGAATTTCTTGCAGACGGCAACGAGTGGCGCACACCGCCCCTTTGGGGCGTTGGCCTGGCGCAAACAGTCAATACGCAAGCGGGCTTTTTACACGATGGTCGGGCGCGAACTCTGGAGGAAGCCATACTCTGGCACGGCGGCGAGGCCGAGCCGGCCAGCGCACGTTTCAGCCAGTTCAGCGTGAATCAACGGCAGGCTTTGCTCGACTTCCTCAAATCACTCTAACGGAACCCGACATGAAGCAACTGACAATCTCTGTGTGCCTTGCCTCAACGCTGGCAGCGGCCCCGTTGATGGCCGCTGACGCCAATAACCCGGAGGCCCAACCCGCCGATTACCGGGCACAGTGGCACAGCGATATTCTCACGGGTTATCAAAACCTGGAGGCGCGAAGCCAGACTCTGGCCGCTCAGGCTGAAACCTATTGCAAAACACCCTCATCCGAGGGGTTTGAGCAAACACAACGCGCCTGGCGTGATGCGTTTCTCGCCTGGCAGCGGGTTAGGTTTGTGAATTTCGGACCGGTAAAACGGGGCAATCTCGATTGGCAATTTCAGTTCTGGCCAGACTCCAAGAACCTCGTAGCTCGCAAAGCTAAGTTTCTGCTCAAAGGTAATACTGCAATCACTCCCGAAACAATCACTGAGTCCGGGGTGGCGGTTCAGGGCTTTCCCATGGCGGAGTATTTGCTGTACGACCAGGACTTCAACAAAAGTGACAAGGCCCTTCCGGCGGAACACGCCTGTCAGTTGCTGATCAGGGTAACCGATCATATCGCCAACAACGGCGAAACCGTGGCGAACGCCTGGGGCGATTTTCAAAAAAACTACGTAGAAAACGATCAGTACACAGACCTCACGATTCGCGCGGCCATGGCCGGCATTGAACTTCTTGAAGAACGCCGGCTCGCGCAACCCATGGGCCTTCGGGGCACCGGCAAACGCTCTGTCTATAGTGCCGACGCCTGGCGCAGCGGCGCCAGCCTGATCGCCGCAGATGCGACGATACAAGGCTTACAGCAACAATTTATGCCCGCCTTTTCCAGACTCCTCAAGGATCACGAGCAGGCCGACCTTGCAAGGCGAATTGCCGAGCAGCTTGACGAAGCGCACGCCAAATTCCCCGAGCTCGACCGCCCAATGGGGCCTTTGTTGACGAACGACGAGGAGTTCCGGGCAATGCAAAGCCTCTATGTGCATGTTTCGCAGGCAAATGTTCTGCTGAGCGATCAGGCAGCCGCGGCGCTTGGCATCGTGCGAGGCTTCAATTCCACCGACGGAGATTGAGGACAACTCTGCCATGCCTGAACTGACCCGTAGACGCCTAATGAAAGCTGCCCTTGCGGGTAGCGCAGCGATCACATTTTCCGGCTGCAGTGTATTACCCGGCAGGGCCAACCCTCACGGCCCGCAGCATTACACGGGCGCCATCGGCCTGCCAGACGGCCGTTTTGCGGTGGGTGCTGTCGCCCCGGACGGCAGCCTGCTCTGGCAATCTCCCGTAAGCACCCGCTGCCACAGTGGCTGCAACCGCCCGAAAACAGCCGAGGTGGTGTTCTTTGAACGCCGGCCCGGCTGGGCATTCTATGTGCTCAACAGCAAAACCGGCGTGCGGTTGCATCGCATTGAAGCCGCTGAAGGTGAGCATTTCGTGGGCCATGGCATATTTTCGCCAGATGGTCGTTTTCTGTATGCCCCGGCTAACCGCTACGAACCCGGAGAGGGCATCGTGGCGGTGTATGACAGCCAACGGAGCTATCAACGGGTGAATACGTTTGAACTAAACGGTATAGGCGCGCACCAGATCATCCTGCATCCTGACGGCCAAACGCTGATTGTCGGGCTGGGCGGCATTCTGACTCACCCGGACTACGGCCGAATCAAGCTCAATCTCGACACGATGGAGCCGGCATTGGTTCTGATGGACCGCCACTCAGGCCAGATTCTCGGCCGGTTCCGCCCATCCCGCCACCAACTCAGTACCCGGCATGTGGATGTTGCGCCAGACGGCAGCATTTACGCAGCGTATCAATATCAAGGGCCGGCGCATCATTTGCCGCCACTGGTTGCACGCTATCGCAACGGTCATTACGAAGAAATTGATCTGGGCGTTTCAGTGCATCAGGAACTGGGTAATTATATTGCCAGCATTGTCGCGCACCCGGAGAACGACCTGGTTGCGATCGCATCGCCCGTCGGCGGCACCGCACTGATATTCAACAGCCGCACGGGCGAGGTGGCTGAAAAAGCCTCCATAGAGGACTGCGCAGGAGTGGAAGCTCTGGCCGGTGGAGACTTCATGGTTTCCTCCGGCCGTGGTAAGTTGATCAGAATGGGCAAGGGCCGACCCGCCATTGAGATTGCCACTCTGCCGGTAAGCTGGGACCATCATCTTGTCTGAGCAAAAATACTTTCAAACGACACCACCTCTTTAAAAGACGGCGCCAACGTGTTGACCAAACTGGGTGACCTTCTTACCAGCCCCAAAACGGTGTTGGCATGGCGGCATGTGTCTGGTTTCTTGAGGGCTGTGCTGCCGGGGCTGGCATTATCGCGGCGTTGATCGTGTTTTCTCTGGCGCGGCAGGCTCTCAGGCCTTGCGGCCACTCTTGGCGGCACAGCAACGGTTATCCTGACCGTTTTGTTGTTCCGGGAACAAAACGACCCATCTCTCGCATTTTATAGCGTGTTTCTCCTGTTGGCCGCCGGGCTCTGGATTATTGCCGGCTTCCTGCTCGCGAGCGTGGAGGAATACAAAGCTGAAACCGGTGGTGGTGGCAACGCCATGTCAGAAGCCTTCAAAAACTTGTCATTACTGCGTGACGACGCTCTGTTTCGTCACTTTGTTATCACCCGTGCGCTACTGTTGTGCTCGGCCTTGGCGTTTTTTGCGCTGAGCATTGCCCATGCAGGCGTATGACCGGGCCGGAAAACCTGTCTGGTGGACATGGCGGGGGGCATTTCTGTCGCCGAGCGGATACGTCAGCCCGGGTGTGTTGCGGGCTCGTCTACTCGTCAATGCTTATCCGGACGGTATCCAAGCCGGAAGCCGCCCCAATGCCGGCCGTTTACGTAAATCGGCACAGAGAGATCGTGCATAACCTCGCCTGTGTCGCGGCGATAGGTTTGTAGCAGCATGTTCTCTTTATGACTGCCACAGCGAATACCCGTGCGATCGTTAAACAGGCGCTTGCTTCGGCTACGGACAAGATCAACCTTGGGATCGCCAGTAAAGGCATGGGCGAATTCACGGTTATGGGTGGGTATATACCCGTCCGGTGCGGCAACAATCGCAAACACCAGGGCCGGGTGCGAGCTCTTTACCTGTTCCTGCACCTCAGGCAAAACCTTGTCGGTAAACGAGTCAAAGCTGCTTGAGTACTTGGCAGGTTGAGTGCCCTGGATGGGCGTTCTGGTTTTATCAAACAATTGACCTTCTGTTTGCTTGCCATCGCGGATAGCCTGGGCAAAGACCTGGCCGATCTGCTCTGCGCCCGCCCGTGCCTGGTCGTAGAAGAACCTGTGGTAACTGGAACCACTGTTCAGCGCAAACGCTGCGTTGGCTACTTCCGCAAGCTCCATCAACATGGCGGCCTGTTCAGCCAGCGAAACTACGCTGTTGTCACTCTCGGAAATCTGGTCCCTAACGGTTTGAATAGCCGTCAGTACATGGGACAAACTGAGTTCGTTGTTCTGGTCAATCTCTGCGATGCGCGCAACCTGCCGCTGCACTTGATCTGACTGATCGCGTATCCGATCGAGCCGCTCACCGACGGTTTCCACCGAGGCAAGCCCCTCCTCGACGCTGCGAGCAAGGTCGCCAATACGGGTGACAATCAACGCCGTATCCGACCGGATCTCCTGCAGGGTTTCAGCCACCTCGCTCGTGGCCTGGGCGGTGCGACCCGCCAACTGACGGACTTCGTCGGCAACCACCGCAAAGCCGCGCCCCTGATCCCCGGCCCGGGCGGCCTCAATGGCCGCATTAAGAGCCAGCAGGTTGGTCTGCTCTGCAATACCCTGAATCGTGGTGGTTACGCCCTGAATCTTGTTGGATTTTTCATTGAGTTCCTGAATCAGGCGCAGGTTTTCGCCAGACTGCTGGTGCACAACCCGTATGCTGTCAATCGCCGACGTGATGGCCTGTCGCCCCTCGGTACTGGCCTGACTGTTCTGCATGGCCATGGTGGCCGCATCAGTCGCTTGTTGAGAAGACTCCCTTACGGTTTCAGTGATTTGGCCCGCGTAGTCTGCCATTTGCGCGGTTTCCTGAACCTGAAGATCAAGGCGCAGCTTGAGCTGATCCGCCGCATGGGAGACCTGGGCAGCGGATATGGCATTTTTATCGGCACTGCCCGCCAGCGTTTTTATCAGTTCCCGGCCAGAACGGGCATCCTCGAGTAACGGCCCACACCGGGTCCGCAGAGGATGGTTATCAGCGAGCGTTCCGTCATTCAACCCTGCCAGCCCGCGATTTACCGGCTCCAGCACCTTCACAATCAGCAATGCAGCCGCAGCAACAAGGCCGATAACCAGCCCGACTACCAGCGATGCCGGATGCAGACTCAAAAAAGGCGCTACCAAAAAGCTGACGACCGCGAGAACAACCGCGATCACACTCCCCCAAAATACCGTTGCACGATCAAGCAACCCCATAAAAACCTCGTCGTTGTTATTATTTCTGATGGGTGCACAGTTATATGATTATTTTTGAGTCTAAAAACTTGAAGTGGGTTAAGAACCCATACTTTAGCTGACTTAAACAGGTTATCGACCAAACAGCGAACTTCTTAAATAAAAATCGCCAAACCGCCTACGCCGACTGATCCGTGTTTTCATTACGGGGGCCTATGTACTCCATAATTCAGATCCTCGGGATGGGTGCGTGCCGAGCGGATGTCCTGGGTTCAGGAAATTAAAGCGGAAGGAATTCAACCATGGTGCAATTTCAGGATCAAAAAAACCCGTCAGAGCGGGTTTTTTGGGGTCAGGTGGCCGCGTTACCAGCCACCTGCTGAAGACACGACCAAGTTTACTTGGTTACTTCATCATAACCTTCTTCCATTGAATCGCCCGCTTCCTCGGCCGCATCATCCATTTCATCTCCGACGTTTTCGGCACCTTCTTTCATTTCGCCCATCACGCCTTTGTCTTGCCCTGTGGCCTCTTCATAGGTTTCTTCCATCGAGTTACCAGCATCGTCCGCCATTTCTTTAACGTTGTCTGCGGCTTTCCCGAAATCAGCTCCTTCATCGTCATCGGAGCTACAAGCTGCAAGGCCCAGAGTCAAAGACATAAGCAGTGCGCTGAGAGTGAGCTTGTTCATAACATATCCCTCTGTCGGTAAACGTTTATAACCGTGTATAGGGTAAGGCCAGGCAAGGCAGCACACAATTACTTGCTGATTACCCTTTGTTTAACCCGGTTACGCGGCTAGAAATAAGTTGTTGCATTGCCAGATTGTCCGACATAAATTAGATCCAGCGCACCGCGATGGAGAAACACCATGAATGCCAAAACCCATGACAGTCTGAATTCACACACGCCAACCTCCCCTTCAGCACTCAACTCCGGGGAGGCATGGCAAGACCCCAAACGGTATCTTTGGCTTTTAAGCCCCGTCCTGCCCGGTATTGGCTTGGCGGCATTGACCGGATACGCGCTGGCGCCAAAAAAGCTCAAAGCTCTTGCCTGGATTGGACCCGCACTGGTTCACGGCATTATCCCGGCGCTGGATCACGCCATCGGAGAAGATCAGAATAATCCGCCGGAATCGGCCCTTGGCACATTGGAACAGGATAAGTATTACAGCCGAATCGTGAAGGCGTTCATTCCTGCTCAATACGCGATGACGGTTATGGGCGCATGGCTGGCCAGCCGCAAGGACACGCCGATTGAGGACAGGATCGGCTTGGCGCTGACGGTTGGCGCCATCAATGGCGTTGGCATTAATACGGCCCACGAACTTGGCCATAAATCGACCAGGCTCAATAAATGGATGGCTATGGCGGCTCTGGCACCCACCGGGTACACCCACTTTGCAGTGGAGCACAACTTTGGCCACCACAAACGGGTAGCAACGCCGGAAGATCCTGCGAGCAGCCGCATGGGTGAGAGTTTCTGGAGGTTTTTACCGCGCACGGTGTTCGGCGGAATGAACTCTTCGGTGAAGATCGAGACGGCGCGCCTGGCCCGCAAGGGCAAGAGTTTCTGGAGCCGGGAAAACGAGCTGTTGCAAGGCTGTGCAATGAGTGCCGGGTTCTTTGGCGCGACGACACTCGTGTGCGGGCCAAGAGCATTGCCGTTCCTGGCCGCACAGGCCATTTACGGCGCCAGTCTACTGGAAAGTGTGAATTACATCGAACACTACGGGCTGCTGCGCCAGAAAGACAGCAATGGAAAATATCAACGTACACAGCCGGAACACAGCTGGAACAGCAATCAGATTGTATCCAACTTGTTCTTGTATCAATTGCAGCGTCATTCCGACCATCACGCCCATCCGCAGCGCAGTTATCAGGCTTTGCGCCACTTTGAGCAAGCGCCGCAGTTGCCCGGCGGTTACGCATCCATGTTGATACCAGCGTACGTGCCACAGTGGTGGTATGAGGCGATGGATAAGCGGGTGATTGATCACTACGAGGGAGACTTGAATAGAATCAACTGGGCCCCAAACCGAAAGGCGGAGCTAATGTCGAAGTACGCGCACTACGCCGCCGAGGTGGCGGCGAGGGCAGCATCAAAACCTAGAACCACTCCACCTTCATGTTAAGGCAAGTGTCATCCATATTCCGCAACAGCACCAGATCCTGAGCAACCGTCGGCAACTCCCAGTGGAAGAAATACTGGGCGGCCTGGAGCTTGCCCTGATAGAAGTTGCGCTCGTCGTCACTATTGGCGGAAACCAGCGCATTGGCAGCAGCGTTGGCCTGGCGCAACCACATCCAGGCGACGATGATGTGTCCAAACAGATGCAGATAGCAGGAGGCGTTAGCAAGGGTTTTGTCCACTTCGCCGCTCATCAGGGATTTGCCCAGGCTCTGGGTCACCTTGACGGCTTGCTGCAGTGTTTCACTCAAAGACAGCGCCCATTGCTGACAACGATCAGTGGTGGCGCCTTCCAGATCCACCTTCATTTCGCGCATCAGCAATTGCAACCCGTGGCTCTGGTCCTGCCACATTTTGCGCCCCAGCAAGTCCAGGCCCTGAATGCCGTTGGTGCCTTCGTGAATGGGATTCAGGCGGTTGTCTCTCCAGCATTGCTCCACCGGATACTCCCGGGTGTAGCCGGCGCCACCGTATACCTGAATGGCCAGGTCATTGGCTTTCGGGCCGTACTCGGACGGCCACGCTTTGATGACCGGCGTAAGCAGGTCGAGCAGCTTGCCCGCTTCGATGCGCATTTGTTCATCAGGATGGGTATGTTGATCGTCCATCAGGCGCGCGCCATACAAACAAAGGGCCAATCCGCCTTCGCTGTAGGCCTTCTGTGCCAGCAGCATACGACGCACATCCGCGTGATCGATGATCGGAACCTGCGGACTTTCAGGATTCTTTTCGGACGCCTTGCGGCCCTGCAAACGGTCTTTGGCGTATTCAAGGCTGTGCATATAGCCCCGATAACCAATCACCGCCGCACCGAAACCTACGCCTACCCGGGCTTCGTTCATCATCTGGAACATATACTTGAGGCCCTGATGGGGCTCGCCCACCAGATAGCCGTGGCAAGGCGCATCGTCGCCAAAACTGAGCGCTGTAGAGGTGGTGCCACGGTAACCCAGCTTGTGGATTAAACCGGCAAGACTAACGCCGTTGCGATCCAACGGCTGGCCATCTGCGCCTATCCGGAACTTGGGAACAATGAACAGGGAAATGCCTTTTGTTCCTGCCGGAGCGCCTTTGATTTTGGCAAGCACCATGTGAACGATGTTTTCGGTGATGCTCTGCTCGCCACCGGATATGTATATCTTTGCGCCTTTAATCAGGTAGTTATCGTCATCTGTTGGCGTGGCAGAGGTGCGAATGTCCGCCAGTGACGACCCGGCATGGGGCTCCGTAAGCGCCATGGTTCCGGAATAGCGGCCGCTGAGCATGTTAGGTAGAAATTCGGCTTTCTGTGATTCGTTGCCAAAAACGCGAATAAGGTTGGCGGCCGCCGCCGTCAGAAACGGATAGCCCGCTGTGCCGGGATTGGCCGCAGTGAAAAAGCCGTTGCACGCAGCCATAACAGACTCGGGAAGCTGCATACCACCCAGATCGTAATTGTAACGACCGGCAATGAAACCGGCCGCCGCGTAGGCATCGAAGGCCTCTTTTACTTCGGGTAGCATTTCAACCTGGCCGTTAACAAACCTGGGCTCGTCTTTATCAGCGGCGCTGTTGTGGCTGGCGAATTTCTCCCGGGCCATTTTGTCAGCGGTTTCGATGACGGCATCGAAGGTGTCGCGACTGTGCTCGCTAAAGCGGTCGCGACCGGTCAGGCTCTCGGTATCAAGAACGTCGTAGAGCTGGAACGCCAGATCACGGCGGTCTATCAAGGTATCGGTCATGTATACAGCTTCCTGGTAATTGGCTGGGGCCACTTGTTGGTTGCCTACAGGCTCTCATAACCGGGTTTTTCTGGGAACCTGCGTTATGGCATAATCGCGGCCTTTCGTTAACCACGAACATTGTCGCTTGGCCCGGCTTATGCCTTGAATTGGCTTAATGGCCAGTGGCCGAACGTTATCGTAAAGTATTCTGACAGATGTCATGTGGGAGAAATGTGCCATGAACGCACCCGCTCAACAAACCCGGGTTGAAGTTCTTAATCGACTGTACAGCATGAAACTTGAACAGATCGAGCAAGCTGCAAGGCAAGGCTACAGCTTGCGCAACCAAGTGCTGGAAGCCGAAGCCGAGGCCATTTTTAACGCGCTAAAATCCGTCCGGTGACAAGTTGACTTGACCTGAGGGCAAGGGCACGTATTATCAGCTTCCAGGTTTTACAAACGGAGCAACCATGACCGTAAGGTCCTCAGGCTGCATGAACACCTATAATGCCCCGATTACTGCCGATATCGCGCGGCACCGAGGGCGCTTACCTTACTTCCCGGACCCACCTGCCCCCCACTGAATCCTCTCCTGATGCATGCCATGGCCCGCCTTTGAGCAACTTGTGCAAAGTGGCCATCCGGCGACTAGACTCAGGCCAGTACGCCATTTTCATTCATAAGAAAAGAAAACCGTTAACGAGGTTGCGATGTCGCTACCCCTGGTTGTTTTACTGCCGTTTCTTGGGGCTATAGCCGCCCCTTTGTTTGCCCAGGGCGGGCGAACCGCCATTGCAATAGCGTCATCTGTTCCCGCACTGATCGCTTTGGCCGCGTTGTTTCCACACTGGTCTGTTCTTTCAGCGGGTGGCACGGTTCTGGAGAGTTACGAGTGGCTTCCAGCTCTCGGGCTTTCGTTCAGTTTTCGCCTTGATGGATTGGCATTGCTGTTTGCACTGCTGATTCTAGTCATTGGGCTTTTGGTCATACTCTATGCCCACTACTACCTTGAAGCAAAGGAGAACGTAGCCAAGTTTTACGCCCTGCTTCTGTGCTTCAAAGGCTCAATGCTCGGCATAGTGCTCTCTGGCAACCTTTTGTTAATGCTCATCTTCTGGGAACTCACCAGCTTGACGTCGTTCCTGCTGATCAGTTTCTGGACACACAAACAGGATGCTCGGCGTGGTGCCCGCCTGGCACTAACCGTTACCGGCGGCGGCGGTCTAGCCCTGCTTGCCGGCATTCTGCTGATCGGCAACATCGTTGGCAGCTTTGAACTGGAGGACGTGCTCGCCGCCGGCGATCAAATCAAAGCCCACGCCTTGTACCCGGTTGCACTGACGCTGGTTTTGCTCGGTGCCTTTACCAAGTCAGCCCAGTTCCCGTTTCACTTCTGGCTACCCCACGCCATGCAGGCACCGACACCCGTCTCTGCCTATCTGCATTCTGCCACCATGGTAAAAGCCGGCATATTCCTGATGGCGCGCCTGTACCCTGCTCTGGCGGGAACCGAACAATGGTTCTACATGGTGAGTTTCACCGGCCTGGTTACCCTGCTGTTCGGCGCTTATGTCGCGATGTTCAAGCATGACCTCAAAGGCCTGCTGGCCTATTCAACGGTCAGCCATCTGGGCCTGATCACCCTGCTGCTCGGTATGGGCACACAATTGGCCACCGTCGCAGCCGTATTCCACGTGATAAATCACGCCATCTTCAAGGCGTCACTGTTCATGGCCGCCGGCATTATTGAGCACGAAACCGGCACCCGTGACATGCGCCGAATCAATGGGCTCTGGCGCTATATGCCCCACACCGCCACGCTGGCGATGGTTGCCGCCGCCTCTATGGGGGGTGTCCCGTTGTTAAACGGTTTCCTCAGCAAGGAAATGTTTTTTGCGGAATCGCTCCAGCTTAACCTTCCTGGCCTGTGGTCGTGGGTGCCACCGATAGTCGCGACCCTGGCGGGCATCTTTGCCATAGCCTACTCGGCGCGCTTCATTCACGACGTTTTCTTCAACGGCAAGCCGGTTGACCTGCCCATATTTCCGCCCCATGAACCACCGCGTTACATGAAGATCCCGGTGGAAATTCTGGTGTTCGCGTGCATTATGGTTGGCATTTTCCCCACCTTCTCCGTTGGCCCTTTGCTTTATTCCGCGGCCTCAGCGACCCTCGGTTTTGACGCACCCGATTACCAACTCGCGGTGATTCATGGCCTGAACCTGCCTTTGCTGATGAGCTTCCTGGCACTCTTCGGGGGGTTGCTGATGTACAGCCAGCGCCAGCGCTTTTTCGACTTTCATGCTCGCTTCCCTGAAATCGACGAAAAGGCCGTGTTTGAAACGGTCATTTCAAAGTTCGTGAACCTTGCTCACCGTTTCACAAAACAGGTCGAAAATGGCTCTTTGCAGCGCTACGCCATGCTTCTGGTTTTAAGCGTGATCGCGGTGGTCGTTCTGCCCATTGCAGACAACGGCTTTCATATCGGTGAGAACGGTTTGAGCACGATTGACTGGCCCACGGCAATTGCCGCCGGCGTGCTCATGATCTCGGCACTTGCAACAGTGCTGTGGCATCGAGAGCGGTTTTACGCTTTGGTGCTTCTGAGCGTTGTCGGCCTGATTGTTTCTCTCGCATTCGCCCGCTTCTCGGCGCCTGACCTGGCCATGACACAGCTGTCGGTGGAGGTTGTGACCATCGTTCTGTTAATGCTGGCACTCTATTACATGCCATCCTGGACGCCCGTAGAGAGCTCTAAGGCGCAGCGTATTCGCGATGCGCTGATTGCCCTTGCGGCGGGTACCGGTATGACGCTGATCACGCTTGCAATGCTCACGCAGCCGTTCAGCTCGATTTCCGAGTTCTTTCTGGAGAACAGCAAGTCGGGAGGCGGTGGCACCAACGTGGTCAACGTGATCCTGGTCGACTTCCGCGGCTTCGATACCCTTGGCGAGATCACGGTACTGGCTATTGCAGCGCTGGGCATCTACTCCATGCTGAAAAATACCGCGCTGACGCCGCCACCCGGCGACGGCCTGGGGCACGCCTGGACTCGGGATCACTACCCGCTGATGCTACGACAGATTGCCCGGCCCATGCTGCCGCTGGCGTTGATGGTCTCGGCGTATATTTTCCTGCGCGGGCACAACTTGCCCGGGGGCGGTTTTATCGCTGGCTTGATTACCTCTGTGGCGCTGATTCTTCAGTACATCGCCAGCGGCATGATTTGGACTCAGGAGCGCATCCCGTTCCGGTATCATAATATTATCGGCCTCGGCCTGTTGTTTGCGACCATCACGGGCACCGGCAGTCTGGCCTTCGGCTACCCCTTCCTGACATCCACATTTGGTTATATTACCTGGCCCGTTGTGGGCAAATTCGAAGTTGCCTCGGCGATGGTGTTTGATCTGGGCGTTTACCTGGCGGTTATTGGTGCCACCCTGTTGGCGCTTGTGAGCATTGGCCGGCTGTCTCCCCACTCGGCCATAAAGAGCAATCAGGAGAGCGTGTAATGGAATTGTTATTTGCACTGGTGATCGGCACCCTGACCGCATCCGGTATCTATTTGCTACTACGCGCTCGCACGTTTCCCGTGATCATGGGGCTGACGCTGCTTTCCTACGGAGTAAACCTGTTCCTGTTTGCCACCGGGCGTCTCGCTACCGGCCAGCAACCCGTTATTGGAACCGCCGCGACCTACGCTGACCCTCTGCCGCAGGCTCTGGTGCTTACAGCGATCGTGATCGGATTTGCCATGACCGCGTTTCTCGTTGTTCTGTCGCTGCGCAGCCTGGCAGATAACCAAGACGACCACGTCAATGGCGAAGGACGTGAAATGTCCGCCTCCTCGAAACAGGAACGAGAGGTAGCAAGTAAATGACCCACTGGCTTATCGCTCCCATTCTGATACCGCTGCTTGGCGGTATTCTTCAGGTTTTGATGGGTTACGCGCCTATCAGTCTGCGCCGCACACTGGCACTGACCACCACGGTACTGATGCTGGCGTCTGCCATTGTGCTGTTGGTGTTTGCCAGTGATGGCAGCTACCGCATTTACGCGTTTGGCAACTGGCAACCGCCCTTCGGTATCGTTCTGGTTCTCGACCGTTTGGCGGGGTTGATGTTAGCGATCACGGCGATTCTCGCCCTGCTTTGTCATATCTACGCAACAGGCGGAGCCGACAAAGGCAACCGGCAGTTTCATGCGCTGTTTCTGTTTCAGCTGATGGGCTTGAACATTGCCTTTCTGACCGGCGACTTGTTCAACCTGTTTGTTGCCTTCGAGGTTCTTCTGATTGCCTCCTACGGGTTGCTCATGCACGGCGGGGGAACCGTGCGCACGATACCGGGACTGCACTATGTTGCCCTGAACCTGGTGGGCTCGGCCTTGTTCCTGATCGGCGTAGGCATGATCTACAGCGTTACCGGCACCTTGAACATGGCAGACCTTGCCGTAAAAGTTCCGCAAGTTTCCGGTAGCGACCTGAACCTTGTGAAGGCCGGTGGCATGATGCTGTTGGTCGTGTTCGGCCTGAAAGCCGCTGTGCTGCCACTGTGCTTCTGGCTACCAAAAGCCTACGCCAGCGCCACTGCGCCGGTTGCTGCGCTCTTTGCCGTTATGACCAAAGTGGGCATTTACGCCATCATGCGAATCTACCCGCTGATCTTTGGAGACGGCGCCGGTGAGCTGGCGAACCTGGGCATGGACTGGCTTTTCCCTATAGCTTTGATAACACTCAGCATGGGCGTTATCGGCGCACTGGGGGCCGATAACCTGAAAACACTGGTGGCCTGGCAGGTCATCATATCGGTAGGAACCTTGCTGGCCCCCATCGCGCTCGGATCCGTGGCCGGGCTGTCTGCTGCACTTTTTTATCTGGTGAGCACCACCTGGACGGTCGCCGGCCTTTTCCTGGTTTCCGAGCTGGTTGCAAGCCAGCGAGGCACCGCAGCCGACCGCATTGTGACCGCACCAAAAATGCGCCATCGGACATTCCTGAGCGTGCTGTTCCTTATCGGCGCTGTGTCCGCGGCCGGCATACCACCCCTGAGCGGATTCTTTGGCAAGCTGCTGATTCTGCAATCCGTTGAGCCAGGCGTTGAAATGGCCTGGTTATGGGGCGTACTGCTGACCGGCAGTTTTTTAATGCTGATTACCTACAGCCGCGCAGGCAGTATTGTTTTCTGGTGGACTGTCGACGGTGACCAGGAAGCTCCGGAACCCATAAACAGCCGGATTTCAATCGCCACCGTCATCCTGACCTGTCTTACGGTATTGATTGTTGTTCTGGCGTATCCGATCAGTGACTACACACGCGCCACAGCAGAGCAGTTGCACGACAACCGTGGCTATATCAATATCCTGCAAACCCCCATGCATGTTCCACCGAATTCTCTGGGCGAGGAGATACACTGATGCTTGATCGTCTGAATTTTCCTCAACCCGGGCTTAGCCTGACCCTGTTTGTTATCTGGCAAATACTGAGCGAAGGCGTATCCGGCGGCAGTATTGTGCTCGGTTTAATACTGGCGTGGCTGATTCCTCAGTTGACTCACGGCTTTTGGCCGGAACGTCCCGCGGTGGTGAAAATCTGGCGCATGCCGATTTATGTAATGCGAGTGCTGAAGGATATTGTGGTTGCCAGTTGTTCTGTGGCCTGGCTTATACTCAGCCTGCGCACCCCGCGACCGGCTTTTATCAACTATCCGCTAAAGCTTGAACATCCGCTGGCTATATCCATTTTAGCCAGCACCATCTCGCTCACGCCGGGAACCGTCAGCGCAGATATAAGCGATGACAACAAGACCCTGCTGATCCATGCGCTCGACGCCGCCAGCGATCAGGAGGTTATTGACGCCATTCACAATCGCTACGAAAAGCCGTTGATGGAGATGTTCCAATGATCACCATTGCCCTGTACCTGACCATCGCCATGGTCACCCTGGCCGCGTTGCTAAACGTCTATCGCCTGATAAAAGGGCCGGATGAACCAGACCGGGTTCTGGCGATTGATACGCTCAACGTCAATGCCATAGCCCTGATTATTCTGTTGGGCATTACGCTGGGGACCCGGATGTATCTTGAGTCGGCCCTGTTGATTGCGGTTATGGGTTTTGTCAGCACGGTTGCCATGGCCAAATATTTGAAGCGGGGCAGTGTCATTGAATAACTGCACTGCACAAAAAGGAGACAACTCATGAACCCGTTTGCGGAATACGCTATCTCGGCGCTGTTGCTGTTTGGTGGTGCTTTTACGCTGGTCGGCGCCATTGGTCTTGCCCGGCTACCGGACTTTTATACCCGCCTGCATGGGCCCACAAAGGCTACCACCGTGGGCGTGGGCGCTATCATGCTGAGCTCCGTTATCTATTTCAGCGCATCGGGCGAAAGCATTGATATTTCTGAGATCCTGATCACGGTCTTCTTGCTGATGACCGCGCCGGTGAGCGCCAACATGCTTGCCAAAGCCGCCATGCACATAGGCGTGAAAACCGTGGACAACACCGAAGGGCACCCCTGGGAACAGTAACGCCACTGCGGTGTCGTTTTTCTCCGGGCTGACGGAATGATCCCCCAAGCTTCCGGTTTTATTCCATTTATGTCAGATTGAGCCAACTTCTCAAGACAACACCAATAAACGGGAAAGAGGATTCCAGACATGGTACAGACACGAATTTTACCTGCGGCTGAAAATGCCCACCAGTACCCTCTGTTGATCAAACAGCTGCTGCTTTCGGGGCCGCGATATTCTCCGGATCAGGAAATTGTTTACGCCAACCGAAGCAAGTACACCTACACCGACCTGGTAGAGCGCATTCATCGCCTGGCTAACGCCCTTGCCGATGCGGGCGTAAAGCCAGGCGATACGGTCGCGGTTATGGACTGGGACACCCCCCGGTATCTGGAATGCTTTTTCGCGATCCCCATGATGGGCGCCGTGCTGCACACGATAAACGTACGCCTGTCACCGGAGCAGATTGTGTACACCATGAACCACGCCGAAGACGACGTGGTGCTGGTACACGATGATTTTCTGCCCATTCTGGACGCCGTTCGTGACGATATCAAAACCGTCAAAACCTACATCCAGCTTAGCGACAACAAAACGGCGAAAAGCACACAACTCAATACGGCCGGCGAATACGAAGCGCTTCTGGCCAGCGCAGGGGCCGCGTTCGACTTTCCGGATTTTGATGAGAACAGTGTGGCCACTACCTTCTACACCTCCGGCACTACCGGCAACCCGAAGGGCGTGTTTTTCAGCCATCGCCAGCTGGTGCTGCACACGCTGGCCATGACCGGCTCGCTTGCCGCCTACGATGAAATGCCATTGTTGCGATCGTCGTCGGTTTATATGCCGGTAACGCCGATGTTCCACGTGCATGCCTGGGGCGTGCCTTACGCGGCCACCATGATGGGCATCAAACAGGTTTACCCCGGCCGCTATGAGCCAGAGTTGCTGGTGGATCTGATCAAGGAACACAAGGTGTCTTTCTCGCACTGCGTTCCCACCATCATGCAGATGCTAATGGGCACAGAGTCCATCAAAACAGCAGACCTGAGTAACTGGCACGTATTGATTGGCGGCAGCGCGTTGACCAAAGGCCTGTGTGACGCGGGCGCCAAGCTCGGCATTCGCATGTACACGGGCTATGGCATGTCAGAAACCTGTCCGTTGCTCAGTGCAACCCATCTCAAACCCGAAGATCTTGAATTGCCGCTGCCGCAGCAAACCGCCAAGCGCGTCAAGACCGGCATCGCAATCCCCATGGTAGAACTGGACATTATGGACCCTGCCGGGAATATGGTGGCCCACGACGGCAAGGCCCAGGGCGAAGTGGTTGCCCGGGCCCCCTGGCTGACCCAGAGTTATTTCAAAGAGCCGGCCAAAGGCGAGGAGCTCTGGGAAGGCGGCTGGCTGCACACGGGCGACGTTGCCTCCATCGAGCCAGACCACACGCTCATCATCAAGGATCGCATCAAGGATGTGATCAAAACCGGCGGTGAGTGGCTGTCATCTCTTGATCTGGAAAATCTGATCAGCCAACACCCGGCCGTCGAAGGGGCTGCCGTTGTGGGTATTGCGGATGAGAAATGGGGCGAGCGGCCCTGTGCTCTGGTCACGCTCAAGCCGGGCGAACGCGCGACTAAGGAAGACATACAGGCCCACCTGCAGCACTATGTGGATAACGGTGAAATCAACAAATGGGCGATCCCTGCCCGGATCGATTTTGTTGACGATATTCCGAAAACAAGCGTCGGCAAAATTAACAAAAAGCTGATTCGTGACCAGTTGCAGTAAACCGTTCTGATGCCGCAACGGCCCGCCAGGTTTTCCTGCGGGCCATACTTGGTGCCCCAAACCCATCACATCCGGAGCGTTAGCCCCGGGTGGCGATCACGTCCAACTCAACCATTAGCTCCGGCAATGCCAGCGACTGAACGCCGACCGTCGTATCTGCCGGCCAGGGTTCAGAAAAGTAACGGTGGCGCATAGACATAATGTATTCGAAATGGGCCATATCCGTGAGATAAACGGTCACCTTGAAAATTCGTTCAATTCCGGAGCCTGCGGATTCCAGTGCCCGCTTGATGTTGAACATGGCCTGTTCGATCTGGGCGTTGATATCTCCCGCTCCGACAACCTCTCCCGAATCGTTTATCGCCGCCTGGCCGGAAAGAAAGATTAGGTCGCCGACGCAATGCCCCTGACCAATTGCGAACTCATTGAATACGTCGGGCTCTACCCGAACAGGTTCTGTTCCGATTGTCATTGTGCCTCCCTCATCGTGTCACCTTGCTCAGATTTGCACACTAACCCCCACCCGTTTGAGGTTTGAGCTGCTTTAACCTCCGCCACAGGGTTGTCTGGCTGATTCCCAGATATTCCGCGGCGCGGGTTTTGTTGCCATCAAACTGATCCAGCACCTTGAGGATTTCCTCCTGTTCCAGCGCCTGAAGGTGACCGCCTCCCACCGAATCCGTTAACGGCGTCACGGGCGCCTCAAACAACTCTGGAATGAGTGTGGGTAGATGCGCGGAAAACTGGCCGATGGAATCATAAAGAGTCGAGGATACCAACAGACGCTCGAGCAGGTTTTCAAGCTGGCGAACGTTACCGGGCCAGTGGTATCGATGAAAGTGAGGAATGAGAGTGGAGACCAGCGACGCCTCATCTGCATCAATCTGGTAGCGCTTACCCAGCAGCGTAATAAAGTGCCGGGTCAAGGGTTCGATATCTTCCGGGCGCTCTCTCAGAGGCGGCAAGCTGACAATGAACACGTTAAGCCGATAGTAGAGATCTTCCCGAAAACGACCCGCCCGAACTTCCTCGATAAGGTTGTGAGTGGTCGCTGCCACAAACTTGATATTCAGCGCAATAGACCTGCGCGATCCCACAGGCCGGACTTCCCTTTCCTGGAGAACTCTCAGCAATTTTGCCTGCTGAGGCATGGGCAGCGAATTGATCTCGTCCATAAAAAAGGTGCCGTTATTTGCAGACTCCAGCAAACCGGACTTACCCCCGCTACGGGAATTGGTGAAAGCGCCGTCAGCGTACCCGAACAGCTCAGACTCAAACAGTTCTCCGGGAATGGCTGCGCAATTAACGGCAACAAACGGTCCGTCCCGGTTGGAACTCGACTCGTGAACAATGCGCGCCGCAAGCTCCTTTCCCGTTCCGGTTTCGCCCCGCACCAGCACGGCTCCGGGCGTTGCGCCGTAAACCCTAAGGAAGTGCTTCACCTCTGCCATGGACAAGGATTGGGAAATGAGCCGTTCAGCCGATGAACCCGTCTCAACGCTTCTATGGGGCGCCGCCTTGATCGAATACAGATGGCCTACGCGCTTGCCGTCCATATCGAACGCAGCTTTGTCGACTCGACATAAGCGGTCATCAAGCAGTATGGCTTCGGCGACCGTATTCGGCGCCTGCAAAAAACGCCCGTCCAGAAAGCGATCAATCCGCTTGTTACAGACCAACCCGTTCACCAACTGCAAAGCCTGGCGATTGAAGCCAATTACCTGTTCATCACGATTGGTGATAATGGCGGCTACCGACGACTGATCCAGCAAAAACTGGCCAAACGCCCGCTGTTCGCCTTCACGCTTGTACTCACCCGCAACGGCAATAGCCTTTCGCACCATCTGCCGGCAAGCGTCTCGGGAATAAATCAAGATGTAGGGAATATCGGCCTGCTCTGCCAGATCGCAAACGTAGCTGGTTCCGATCACCACCCCGAACCCGCCTTTGTCGATCCCGTTGAAAATGTCTTTTGCCTCTTCCGCCGTTTGGTACGTGCGATGGACAATCTCGACTCCTTCAACGTAATCCAGAAACTCCGTCCAGGCGCCCTGATGTTCATGGGTCAATATCAGCATGGTACGGCTGACTTGCCGGGCCTTGAGCACCGCATTCACGAGATCTGACTGAAGGACTTTTAGCGCCACCACCGGCACCGGCAGCGTATCCTGCAGGTAGAAAGCGTTGGCACCTGCACTGACAAACACATCAACGGCATCGTGCTCCACCAGCCTTCGAGCCGACATCAGTGCGTCATTGAAAATACTGTCAATAATGATGACATCCGCAATCGATGCGAACTCGGGTATCAATGAATGAACCAGTTTGCTCAGCTTGGAGTTGCCAATAAGGCACACTCTTACCCGGCTGGTTTCGGCATTATTGAAGTCCAACGCAATTCTCCCCCGTGCTGGCTACTTAACGGAACATCCAGGGCTCAACGGAGCGACGCTGCGCCTCATATTCAAGAATGGTCTCACCCAAAGCCATGGTGCGGCCAATATCGTCCAGGCCACTCAGCAGATTGTCCCGGCGACCCGGCTCCACCACAAAAGACCAGACATTTTCACCCTGTACAATCTCGCAGCGTTCAAGATCAACTGTCAGTGACACTTCTCCCGGCTGACTTGCAAGTTCGAACAACCTGTCGATAACAGACTGCGCAAGAATGACCGGGAGCAGGCCATTGTTGAAACAGTTGTTAAAGAAGATATCACCGAAACTGGGCGCCAGCACCACGCGAACACCATAATCGTGCAACGCCCAGACAGCATGTTCTCTGGATGATCCGCATCCGAAGTTTGCACCCGCCAGCAGAACAGTCCCGCGATCAAAAGGGGGCTGGTTGAGAATGAAATCAGGATCCGGTCGTCGATCGCCCACGGGAATATCCACATCACCCGGGTCAAGGTAGCGTTCATCATCGAAAAGAAAATCACCGTAACCGGTTTTCCCCAGCATCTTCAAATACTGTTTGGGGAGAATGGCATCCGTATCAACATTGGCCCGATTGAAGGGAATAACCAGGCCTGCGTGTGCTGTGAAGGGCTCCATATCATAGCTCCCGAACATCGGTGAGTTTTCCGGTCAGCGCAGCCGCTGCGGCCATCAGGGGGCTCATGAGGTGGGTTTGGCCACCCTTGCCTTGCCGTCCTTCAAAATTACGATTGGAGGTTGAAGCACAGCGCTCACCCGGCTGCAAACGATCGTCGTTCATTCCGAGGCACATGGAACAGCCGGCGGCGCGCCACTCAAAGCCGGCTTTCTGGAATATCGTATCCAGGCCCTCTCGTTCAGCCTGAAGCCGAATCTGACCAGAGCCAGGAACAATCAGTGCCTGCGCGACAGACCGGCTTATTTTTCGACCCTTAACCAGGTTTGCGACGGCTCTGAGATCCTCTATACGCGCATTGGTACAGGAACCAATAAACACCTTGTCTATCGGCAAACCTTTCAGCGCCTGCCCGGGCTCAAGCCCCATGTAGTCCAGTGTGCGCTTCATTGAATTCTGCGCGGCTGCGTCAGGTCCCGCAGAGTCCGGCACACAACCGTCGATACCGACCACCATTTCCGGAGACGTACCCCAGGTCACCTGTGGCACCAACGCGGAGACCGGAAAATACTCCTCTCGATCAAACACAGCGTCTTCGTCGGAGCGCAGCGACTGCCAATAGCGACAGGCATTTGCATACTCTGTGCCTTCAGGCGCATGGGGCCGGCCTCGGACATAGGCCTCAGTAATGGCGTCATACGCAATCATGCCGGCCCGGGCGCCCGCCTCAATACTCATATTGCAGATGGTCATGCGCCCTTCCATGGACATAGTGCGTATCGCCTCTCCGGCATACTCAATGGCATAACCGGTTCCACCAGCGGTGCCGATGCGGCCGATTAACGCCAGAATCAAATCCTTGGGCGTAACGCCAAAACCCATCGCCCCGTCAAACACCACCCGCATGTTTTTTTGGCGCTGGGTGCGTAATGTCTGAGACGCCAGCACGTGTTCGACCTCGCTGGTGCCGATGCCCATGGCCAATGTGGCAAACGCACCGTGGGTTGCCGTGTGGGAATCACCGCAGACAATAGTCATGCCTGGCAGGGTGAGTCCCTGCTCGGGGCCCACCACGTGCACAATACCCTGGCGGGCGTCTTCCAGTTCAATAAGAGGGATACCAAACTCGTGGCAGTTCCGGGTCAGGGTTTCAACCTGAACCCGCGCCACCCGGTCGGCAATACCGGCAACCCCAAGCTCCCGGCGCCGGGTTGGTACGGCGTGATCGGGAACCGCCACGTTAGGGCCAATGCGCCAGGGCTTGCGGCCGGCTGCGCGCAAACCTGAAAACGCCTGGGGAGACGTCACTTCGTGGAGCAGGTGCCTGTCCACGTAAAGCAGGGCCGAGCCGTCTGGTAGCTCAGCCACCAGGTGCCGGTTCCAAAGCTTGTCGTAAAGCGTCTGTGACGCCATGCCGCTATCCTCGTTATGAACGCTTCATTGCAGCCTGAACCGTCTCCCAGTCAAGCCACTGATAAAGATCCTTACCTTCGTCGGCGTCGAGTCGGTAACCGCACCAGGTGTCCAACCGGCCATTCTGCAAAGGTTCAATAATGCAGTAAGGCCGCGCGCAATCCGCTTCTTCCAGACCGCTATCCGCCAGCGTTTGGCGACTGTTCGAAAGTTGTTGTTGCGCCCTGTTCTGAGCTCCCACGTTCTCGGCTGCCAGCGCTTTTACGTTGTCGCGAAAGCCACGCACATAGGCTTGCCGGTACGCCTGGCACGCCTCTGGAGTGTCTGCAAGCCGCTCGACGAACGCCGTTCGGTTTTCTCCTCCAGCCTTCAGCTCGGGTTGCACAGCACACCCGAAAAGGCTTATCAAAACCGCCAGAGCCGAAACTCTCCTAAGCCAGAAACCGGAGGGCCTCATCGAGAGGAAGCACGTCGACATATTTAATTCCCAAATCTCGCAGATTCGCCTCGTGCGCCGAGGCATCGCGGTCGCCTACCGCCTCCCTCGGAACCAGAGTGCGATAGTTGTATTGCAGGCTGTCCAGAGCGGTTGCACGAACGCAACCGCTGGTTGTGAGCCCGGTCACGACCGTGCCGTCCACGGCGGCGGCCTGAAGCCTCTCATGCAAATCCGTTGCAAAAAAGCCGCTGGCCCAGTGCTTGACCAACACCGGCTCATCCGAAAGAGGCGCGAGCCTTGCATCGATTTCTTCCAGCCCGGAGCCAACCTGAAGCACATTCAGCGCCGGCAGTTTTTCCCGAAACACCGTTGCCTGGGATTCATCAGAATAGGCAACGGTGGTAAAAAGCACCGGCCAGCCCCGCTCCCGAAAAAATGCGAGCAATTGCCGGTTGGCCTCCACAACGCTGTCGGCATTCGACGCCAGAGGGCTGAGCGCCGGGTTGGTAAACCCGACGCACATATCCACCAGGATCAGGGCGTAACGATTCCCACGCCGCAATACATTGGATTCCAGTTGCATCAGTGCGCTCCGGACGTTTTCCAGACGGGTGTTGCAGGGGCCGGTAATCCGGTTTCTGCCTCGCACCTGGCTTTGATTTCCTCAATGGTGCCCCCTCTGGAGAATAGATCGTTGCTGTTGCGGGAGAGCGCCATTTCGGCTCGTAATTCCGTGGTACCTCCAGCATCGACTTTGCCCATTCTGTCCAGTATCACGCCGTAGCGACGGGCACCGTCAACACTGACCAGCCCCTTGAGAACGTCCGTTGCAACCGTTGCAGGATCGCGTTCCAGAGGGTTTCCCCAACCGCCGCCACCCCAGGTATCAAAGATCACCAGATCCCCGGCTTCGACCTTTATGTGATCGCATTTGGACGGGAGAATCCGGCTCTCACCGTTTGCTTTGATCAGCTCCTTGCGGCTGCGCATGCCGGGGTCACCGCCAATAACGCCCCAGGGGTAAGTCAGCCAGCGATCATCGTGGATAGAGATCTCTCCGTCAGCCAGAAGCCGATACGCCATCCGTATGCCGTTACCACCACGGTGTTTGCCCGCACCACCCGAATCCGTAATCGTTTCATACGTCTCGATCCGGAGCGGGAAATAGGCTTCTACAAACTCGTTGGGCACGTTGGTGAAGTTAGGCCAGAGGCTGTGACCGTCTGGCCCATCGCCGATCGGACGACCGGGAATGCCGCCAAAACCAATCTGGAACAGCTGGAACCACTCGCCTTTTGCGTCATAGCCTGAATACATGAAGTGCGGTGAATCCGAGAAGCCGGCCGCGTTCATGGCGTCCGGTGTTCCCTGCCCCAACAAACCACCCATAACATCAAAGATGCGGCCCAGCAGGTGCGTGCGACAGGAAAGCGCCGCCGGGAAGTTTGGTTTCAGAATAGAGCCCTGCGGAATGCGCACGTCTACCAGGTCGTAGAACCCGTCGTTGAACAGAATCGAGGGATCAAACAGGTTGATGGTGAACGCGCCAAAGAACATCTTGAACATTTCCTCGTTGAGGAAGTAGTTCACAGATGAAGGCGCCTGAGGATCGGTTCCCTCGAAGTCAAAAATGGCTATATCACCCTCGCGCCACATGGTGCAGCGAATGGTGTAAGGGCCGAGGCCCGCGCCGTCATCACAGATGTAATCTTCAAAAGACCGCTTTTCTTCAGGCACAACGTTGCGAATGATTTCGCGCATAGCCACGTAGTTGCGCTGCAACATCATGCCCAGTGCGCTCGCGAAGACGTCATCGCCAAAACGGTCTGCCAATTCCACACAACGGCGCCCGGCCGTGCGGCAGGATGCCACTATGGCGTTGAAATCAGACCGGTTCCAGCTCGGCATCCGCACGTTGTGCAGGATCAGTTCCAGCACGTCGTGATTCAGCACGCCTTGCTTGTAGATCTTAACCGGCGGAATCCGGATGCCTTCTTCAAAAATCGTCTGGGCATCGGTTGGCAAACTGCCTGGAACCTTACCGCCAACGTCCGACATATGGCCAAACATGGCAGCCCAGTTGATCAGACGACCATCCTTGAACACCGGCACCAGCACCAGCCAGTCTGGCAAGTGACTCACGGCGCCATCGCACATGTAGGGGTCGTTGGTCAGGAAAATATCGCCTTCCTCAATATCGCCACCGTAGGACTGCATAAAGCCTGTGATGAACGAGCCAAACTGACCCACTACCATTTTGCCTTCGTGGTTGGCGATCATCGGGAATGCATCGCCCTGCTCCCGGATTCCCGGCGACATGGCGGTTCGGATCAATACCGCATCCATCTCGTTACGGGCGTTGGCCATGGCATTCTCGATAATATCGAGGGTAACGGTATCCACATCAATCCGCTTGAGCGCGGTCGTATTCGGTTGAATAATATTCGCAGGCATACGATTACTCCTTACCCTTAAGGCCAGCGGGCTCGATCAGCAGATTGCCGACTTTGTCCACGGTTGCCTGATGGTCAGGGAAGATAACGGTTGTAGAGTCCATCTCTGTAACAATCGCAGGGCCAGGCACAACGTGGCCGGGGAAGAGCTTTTCACGATCGTACAAGGTGGCCTGATAGTCTGAGCCCTGAAAGTAGATCGGACTGTCGCCTGTAACCGCGTCTGCAAGGGGTTCTGCCTTGGCCGCCCACTCGCGCTCGGCAATATTCGGCCTTGGTCCACGGGCGATGGCCCGGAGATTCACGAGCTCACGCTCCTCCTCCAGAGAGAAGCTGAACAACTGTTCGTGCTCAGCATCAAAAGCCGTCTGCAAAAGACCCAGCCCATCGTTGCGCAGTTCTTCGGGCGTTACATCCTGGGTGAGCAACAAGGCCTGGCCCTGGTATCGCACGTCGGCCTGCCAAATCACGGTTTGGTCACTGGAAGGTATATCCTGTTTTTCCAGCGAGTCGGTGACCTGTTTGGTCAAACTTTCAAGAATGCCTATCACTTCTTCGCTGGTAAGTGCCGAGAAATTTCGCACCAGTGAGCGCGAAGCCTCATCTTTAACTCGGGTAGTCGCATCACCGTAGGCACAGAGCACGCCTGGCGAGGGCGGAACAATCACGGGCCAGGCGCCCATAAGAATACCCAGCGCGTTGGCATGAAGGGGCCCGGCGCCCCCGAATCCACAGAGGGCAAACTCTCGCGGATCGTAGCCTTGTTCAACAGAAATAAGACGCAAAGCACCGAATATATGCTCATTGGCAATGCGCACAATGCCCTCCGCAGCCTCTTTTAGCGACACGCCCATAGCATCGGCAACTGTCTGAACGGCCGCTTCGGCAAGATCCGTGCGCAGTGCCATTTCGCCACCGAGCTTCTGATTCGCAGGCAGATAACCCAGCACAACATTGGCATCCGTTACTGTCGCCTTTTCACCACCCTTGTTGTAAGCAGCTGGTCCAGGCTCTGCGCCGGCACTGTCTGGCCCGACACGCAAAGCGCGGGTCAGCTCCGGCACGAAGGCGATGGATCCACCACCCGCGCCGACTGTTCGCACGTCTACCGAGGGCGCACGAACGGACACATCACCCACACGGGTTTCACGGCGCAACCTTGCGCTGTTGTGTTCGATCAGGGCCACGTCGGTGGATGTTCCACCGACGTCAAACGTCAGAACTTTTTCAAACCCGCCGCGGGAGCAGAACCAGATTGCGCCGGCCACTCCACCGGCGGGCCCGGAGAGCAACAGGTTCACCGGCGTGTAAGACGCCGACTCACAGGTGGCCAAGCCGCCGTCTGAGCGCAAAATCGAGAGCTCGACATCGGGCGCCAGTCTGGCGCGGATCTCGGTTTCAAGATGGTCCAGATAGTTGGACACTTCCGGGCGCACAAAGCTGTTCACCACGGTGGTTTCCGTGCGCTCGTACTCTTGCATTTCGGGCACAACCCGAGACGACAGAGACACGGGTATGCCCGGCATTACCTCAGCCGCGATTTCAGCAATCCGCTCCTCGTGAACCCCGCTCACATAAGCGTTGATGAGCGATACCGTCAGCGCTTCAATGCCCGCGTCTTTGAGAAATTCGAGTTGTTTGCGAATATCGGCCTCGTCCAGGGGCGTTACCACCTCTCCCCCTGCGCCCAGCCGTTCTATGGCTTCTACCGTATGCTCCAGAGGCGCAAGCAGTGGCTGTTTTTTGAACGTCACCCAGCCGCCCAGGCCGCCCGGTACAAACGAGCGCGCAATGTGCAGCACCTGCCTGTAACCACGGGTTGTAACAAGGCCGACCTTTGCACCTCGTTGGGTAAGAATGGCATTGGTTGCCACCGTGGTTCCGTGCATCACCGAGCGAATCTGCTTCGGATCAATGCCGGAGGTCCGGCAGATCTTTTCAATGCCGTTCAGTACCCCCACGGACGAATCCGCGGGGGTGGAGGGTACCTTGGCCGTGTAGGTGGCACCCGTGTCGTCGTTGATGAGGAGCAGGTCCGTAAAGGTTCCGCCCACATCAGCCCCAAGTCGAAAGCTCATACTTCTCTCCTGGCTCTGTAAGAGGGTTTGTGCCTGTTCAACGAACCGCTGCCTGTTCAAGCTGGCGCAAACTGATGTCGTTACCGTCAACACCCGGCGTGTTGAATTTTGGTATCGGGTTCAGAAAGATGGTGGCATGGCGCCGC
>NZ_DRGY01000139.1 GCF_011049865.1 Marinobacter antarcticus
CGATTCGGGGTTCTTCCGCAAACGGCTGACGGAAATACTGACGGCGTCCGGGCAGATCCGGGTGGTGGGTGTTGCTACCAACGGCAGGGAGGGCGTTGAGCTGGCGGAATCCCTGCGCCCCGACGTTATTACCATGGATTACGAAATGCCGATTATGGACGGTATTTCGGCCGTTCGGGAGATCATGAAAAGGCACCCGGTGCCGGTGCTGATGTTTTCCTCCCTTACCTACGAAGGCGCCAGGGTGACGCTGGACGCACTCGAAGCCGGGGCGGTGGATTTTCTGCCGAAGAATTTCGAAGAAATTGCCCGGGATGGCAGCCAACTGCAAAAAATCCTGGTTGACCGAGTGCTGGATGTCGCTCGCAGCCGGCCTGCGGGGGGGGCGCACACCGCCGTTGCCTTCAACACCGGTTGCTCCAAAGCCGACCGTTCCGGTTCGCCCGGAGCCGCGCCCGCCAATATCCGGGGTTCGAGCCGCGCAATCCGCCCAACACGAACCTGTCAGCCGTCCTTCTCGAAAAGCTCCGGCACGGCACTATGCGGTTGTCGGTATCGGTACCTCGACCGGTGGTCCGGTTGCGCTGCAGCGCGTGCTGGCGGCATTGCCCAGGTCCTTTCCTGCGCCCATTGTGCTGGTTCAGCATATGCCTGCGAGTTTTACCCCAGCGTTTGCCGAGCGGCTCAACAAGCTGTGCAACATAGAGGTTCGCCAGGCGGAAGACGGCGATATTCTTCGCCCAGGGCTTGCGTTGCTCGCGCCTGGCGGCAAACAGATGATGATTGAAAACCGGGGTGGTCAGCCCCGTGTGCGTATTTTGCCCGGAGACGAGCGGCTGAATTACCGGCCTTGTGTCGATGTAACCTTTGGTTCTCTGGCCCGCGCGTTTCCCGGGAAAACCCTGGGTGTGATCCTCACAGGAATGGGGGCAGACGGCAGGGAAGGCTGCCGCATGATGAAGCAAAGTGGCTCGCAGATCTGGTCTCAGGATGAGAACTCCTCGGTGATTTACGGCATGCCCATGGCCGTGGCCAAAGCCGGTCTGAGTGACGAAGTGTTGTCGCTTGATGGCGTGGCCCCTCGACTGATCGACGGCGTCTGCTGATGGATTTTCTCAGCCTGTTTGGCGTTGTTCTGGCCTTTGCAGCGATCCTTGGTGGCAATCTGTTGGAGGGCGGAGCGCTTAGCTCGCTCTTTAACGGGCCTGCCGCGATTATCGTTATTGGTGGCACGCTGGCGGCGACCATTCTCCAGACGTCCTGGCCGGTTCTGAAACGCGCATCTGTCCAGTCCCGGTGGGTGTTTATTCCGCCCTTTATCAGCATCGAAGACGGCATTGGCAAGGTTATCGACTGGAGTGTGAAAGCTCGCAAACAGGGTTTGCTTGGCTTGGAAGGGTTGGCTGAAAAAGAACCCGAAAATTTTGCCCGCAAAGGCCTGCAGCTGTTAGTCGATGGGGCAGAACCAGAAACCATTCGCAGCATTATGGAAATCGACCTGGATTGCCGGGAACAGAGGGATCTTGAAGCGGCCAAAGTATTTGAAGCCATGGGCGGTTATTCACCCACCATTGGCATCATCGGTGCCGTTATGGGTCTGATCCAGGTAATGACCAACCTTGAAGATCCCCAATCCCTCGGCAGTGGCATTGCCACGGCGTTCGTGGCGACCATTTACGGCGTGGCCCTGGCAAACCTGTTGTTTTTCCCAGTGGCCAACAAGCTGCGAGGGCTGGTCAAGGAGCGTTCGAGATACGAGGACATGATGATCGATGGCATTATCGCCATTGCGGAAGGTGAAAATCCTAAATCCATTGAATTGCGGCTGCGGGGCTTTCTGCAGTAGGCAAACCCGGTTTCTATTATGCGGCGTCGCAGGCAACCCCAGGACGATTTACACAACAAAGAGCGGTGGCTGATTTCCTATGCGGATTTCATAACGCTGCTTTTCGCCTTCTTTGTGGTGATGTACTCGGTTTCGTCAGTGAACGAGGGCAAGTACAAGGTGCTTTCAGAAACGCTTTCGGGCGTTTTCAATGCGCCGCAAAGATCGTTCCAGCCGATTGAAGTGGGTGATCAGCCTCCGCGCCCTGAAGTGACCGTTTCGGAGGATGTCATTCCCCCGGCGGTTACCGAAGCGCCACGCAATTCGGAGCAAGAATCCGCAGAGCGCACAGAGGCATTGCGCAACATGGCCGATCAACTCGCGGTCGAGTTTGGTGATCTGATCAACCGCGGGGTGGTCACACTTGAAACTAACGAGCGCTGGCTGGCGCTCAACCTGCCCGACAGCCTGCTGTTTGGCAGTGGTGATGCCGAGCCCCACTATGATGCATTTGGTGTGGTCGAAAAAATCGCCAAGGTTCTCAGGAACCGGGATAACGCGGTAAAAGTTGAGGGCTTTACGGACAACGAGCCCATTCGCACGCGCCAATTTCCCTCGAACTGGGAGTTGTCAGCGGCCCGTGCGGCGGCGGTTGTGCGCATGCTGGGTATGGACGGCGTTGAGCCCGATCGCATGGCCGCGGTGGGCTATGGGCAGCATCAACCTCTGGCGCGGAACGACACCGAGGAGGGGCGCCGGCGCAATCGGCGTGTGGTGCTGCTGATCTCTCGGGAGGCCAGCGTTCGGGGCGTTATGCGTTAGGGCGCCGTTGACGTTCAAGTTGTTTAACTGCTGGCCGATAAGCCGTATGTAGCGGGACTTAGCGGGTTGCAATAACGTATTTTCCGGAGAGAAAACGTGCGAATCTGGGCAGTAGCCAATCAAAAAGGTGGCGTGGGTAAAACCACATCGGTGGTCGCGTTGGGCGGCTTGCTGGCGGAGCGTGGCAAACGCGTTCTTGTGGTTGATCTTGATCCCCATGGCTCTCTTACGAGTTGGTTCGGCTATGATCCGGACACTCTTGCGCACAGCGTTTTTGATTTGTTTCAACATCAAGGCAAAGTGCCCGAGGGCTTGCCCGCCCAGCTTATTACCGAAACCAGTTGTACGGGTTTAGCGTTACTGCCGGCGAGCACGGCGCTGGCAACACTGGAGCGCCGGATGATTGGTGTGGAAGGTATGGGGCGTATCATTTCGCGGGCGCTTGCCCAGCTATGGGATGATTTTGACTACGTTATCCTGGACAACACGCCGTCTTTGGGCGTGCTGATGGTCAACGCGCTGGCCGCTGCGCAACATCTTGTGATTCCGGTTCAAACCGAGTTTCTTGCAATCAAGGGCCTTGAGAGAATGTTGCACACGTTGCAAATGATCATGCGTTCCCAGAAAAATGATTTGCCGTACATCATCGTGCCGACCTTGTTTGATCGCCGTACCCAGGCTTCTGTAAAGAGTTTGAATCTTCTGCGCAAAACCTATCAGGATGCGCTGTGGAGGTTTTCGGTTCCGGTAGACACAAAATTCCGCGATGCGAGCCAGTCTGGAGTTGTACCTTCAAAGCTGGACGCACAAACCCACGGTGTGCGGGCTTACCGGCACCTGCTGGATGATTTGTTGGAGCGTCAGCATGGCTGACGAAAAATTGACAAAGCTGGCGGGTCCTGCCGACGCCATTGCCAGTTATCTGGACGAACTACTGCACACGGCAACGGACAGCGCGCTGCAGGAAGACGTTCGCGCGCCGCAGGCGGTTTCCAATCCCTCGCCCAAACCCAAGCCAAAAGTGCCACCAGCGCCAGAGCCGGTGTTGGCGCCAGAACCCGCGCCAGATCTGGCGGTATCGCGACCTGAGTGGTCGGAGCGCCCGTTTGAGTGCCTGATTTTTACCGTGGCAGGTTTACAGCTTGCGGTTCCTTTGATTTTGCTGGGAGCCATTCATCGGGTTGACGAAGAAATTCGGCCAATTCCCGGTAGCCCCCGTTGGTATATGGGGATTTATCCGGGCGCGCAACAGAATCTGAGAATTGTGGATACCGCGGAATGGATTATGGCGGGCCGGGTGCCTGCCAATGCCCGGGATAACTACCGATTTGTCATTCGTCTTGATAACAGCGAATGGGGGCTGGCGTGTGATGATGTCGCCCAGTCGTTTACGCTGAGCCCCGACGATGTGCGCTGGCGAACAAGCCGGAGCAAGCGGCCCTGGCTCGCCGGAACGGTGGTTGAGCAGATGTGCGCGCTGGTTGATGTGCGCTCCATGGCGGCTCTGTTGGTGCGCGCTGAAAAAGAAAGGCATCTGGACCTGAGTTGACGGCCAGGCCGGTTACGGAATGAAACCTTGTCGTGCTGGCACGGTTTGTGCCATTGATTATAGTATTGGGCACGAGTGATGTTTTTTTGACGATCAGGCTGCCCGCCGGGCAACCGAACAGGAGAGACAGGCTATGGCATCCCCGAGCGGACAGCAAAGTCATGCCCAAGACGATCAGGTATTGCAGTATGTGACGTTTCGGCTGGATAACGAGACCTATGGTCTGAACGTTATGCAGATTCAAGAGGTTTTGAGGTATACGGAAATTGCGCCCGTGCCCGGCGCTCCGGATTATGTGCTTGGCATCATCAATCTGCGGGGTAACGTGGTAACGGTGATCGATACGCGTCGCCGTTTCGGATTGGCGGACGCAGAGGTTACCGAGGCCACCCGCATCGTGGTGATGGAATCGGCCGATCAGGTGATGGGCATTCTGGTGGATTCCGTGGCCGAGGTTGTCTACCTGAAAGCCAGTGAAATCGAGACGGCACCGAATGTAGGCAATGAGGAAAGCGCCAGGTTTATCCAGGGCGTGTGCAACAAAGACGGCGAACTGATCATATTGGTCGAGTTCGACAAAATGCTGTCAGACCACGAATGGGCTGAAATCGCAGGGCTGTAAACCGGAGACGTCCTTTATGTTTGCTGAAATTCCTTCCTATATCCCTTGGGTGCTTACCGCGACAGCCCTTTGTCTGGTTTTCGCACAAGGCATTTTACTCGGGCGCCAGAATAGGCAGTTGAAAGCAACATTGAAGGAGCGCTGCGACATTCTTGGCCGGGAATTGCACGCGACCGCAAGCGGCAGTATGGGCGTGGGTCAGCGCCTTGTGGTCTGCGAACGGCAATTGCACGAGCTGCGCTCAAGCCTTGATGAAATGCGCCAGAACGACCCTTTACGCGTCTCCTACGATGAGGCTTCACGGCTGGTTGATCTGGGTGCGGATATAGACGATCTGATGAACACGTGTGGAATATCCCGCCCGGAGGCCGAGCTTGTCTCGGCGCTGAGAAAACGCGAGGCGGCCTGAACCATTACGGGCACTATTAGATTGCGTCGGGTTGATTGCCGGCGTCTTCCGGGGTCCGGCCACGAATATGAAATGCGAACGCAAGAATTTCAGCGATCACCCGGTAAAGGCTTTCCGGTATTTCTTCGTTCAGGGATAGACGAGCCAGAATGCCGGCCAACTCGGCGTTTTCATAAAGCGGCACGTTGTGTTCTCTGGCGATTCTGATAATTTCATTTGCCAGCTCGTAGTTCCCCATGGCGGTTATGGTCGGGGCCTTGTCGCCGTCGTATTTAAGCGCAACGGCCGCACTGGTACTCGTGTTTGAGTGTAAAGAAGCACCATCGTTTTGCTTTTTCATGCCCGGGTATCCACCAGTCTGTGTTCGAGCTTGGTTGCCGGGTAAGAGGGGCTGCCCCGCCGACATTCAAGATCGGTTACTTCGAGCCCCAATTCCGCGAGGCTTCGCCTCAGAAGCGGTAGCTCCTCGTTCACCTGTTTCAGCGTGCTCTGTTTTTCTGCCCAGACCCTTGCGCTTACCTCATGTTGGCGCAACGCAATCTCAAAATTCAGTGCTCCGGCCAATTCCAGATCAATTGCCAGATTCAGGCGCCACTCGCTGACTGCGACGCGCTTGCTGTGGTGGCGTTCGGAAGCGGCCTCTTCTTTGCGTTGTTCTATTCGCAACTGAGCCACTCTGGGCTCGTTCTGGGGTGTTACCCAGGGTAAATCCACCAGCATGGTAGAAGCGGGCGCCGATGCGTCGCCACCGCCTCGCGTGCTCAAAATCTGGCTGTGTAACTGGTTAACGGTAATCCGGTTGAGCATGCCTGCAAGCATTCGCAATGTTTGCCCCACCGATGCCGGCTCGGAGTTGCTGGCGGGCGGTGGCGTTGTCACTGTCTGGGGAAACTGCAGCGGCGCCTGAACCAATCCCGGGCTGGCCAGCGGTGTGAGACGGTTGAACAGGGTTGTTGTGTCACCGCCTTGCTCGGCCAACAGGGCGGTAATCATGCGGCCAATCGCAAGTTTTAAATCGGGCAAGGTAGCGGAAGGAGCCTGAGTCAGGCGGGATTCGGCAAACAGGCCACTTTCGGCTATCCACTGGCGAACTTGCTGCACAGTGTTGCTCCGTGTACCGGCACCGGGCGCCAAAGCGTTGCTGGCGGGGAGCCGTGCGAGCAGCGTTTCGAGAGTTTGACGTGCGGCCTCCGGCAGCGGTTGTGGGCTGCGTGCTGCGGGTAACTGGCCGGGGGTCAGGTCGGGAATCACCCCTCGGTTCAGAGCCGTCATCAGTTTGGCCAGGCCGGCGTCCAGGCTGTGTTGCCATGGCATGCGCTGAGCCAGGGCGCGGGCAATGGCGACTTCCGGCGCCGCAGTCAGCTTGCCCATAAGTTGCAGTTCGTTGCCTGCACGCATCACTTTTACCCAATCACCCCGGGCCAACTCCGTTGCGCCAATGGCCGCATTGACCTGAAGCGGCTTGCCTCGCACATCCAGTAAAATCTCTGCAGTGCTGCTGCCCTGGCGGTTGATGATCTCTGCGACTCGCGCTAATAGGGTTTCCCGATTCGCAACCTGAATCTGATCCAGTTGCTGCCGGGCAGACAACGCTATTGGCTCACGACCCGGCTGTGCGACGCTGTTGGTCTGTGCCGGCTTCGGAGTTGCCGATGACGGTGCCGGTGCCTGAGAAGCGGGAGGCTGTTGACTATTGGGTAGTTTCATCGTTGCTGACTTGATACCGGACAAGAGTATTCTGTGGGCGCATTCGCTATAATACGCCGCGCCGGCAACTATTGTCGTGAATACACCCGATGCCATTTGCGCATCGTCCTGATTACGGGGCCCTGATGTCCGAGCCGTTACCTTTGATGACCGAGCCGTTGCTACAGGCTGTCAATCTGCAGTGTGAGCGGGACAAGCGGATACTTTTCCGTGAGTTATCTTTCTCCATACTGCCCGGTACAGTAACCCGTGTCGAGGGGCCAAACGGCTCTGGTAAAACAACGCTGCTGAGAATACTGGCGGGCCTCAATGATGCCTGGACGGGTAACATCAACTGGTGCGGAGCACCGGTCGCCAGCCAGCGCGAAACGTTTCTCCGGAACATTCTTTATATAGGGCATCGCCCGGGTATCAAGTCACTGCTTACGCCCACGGAAAACCTTCGGGCCTTGATGGCCGGCCGCCGGCCGGTCTCTGATATCGCACTGCGCCGGGCTTTGCAGGGTACAGGCCTGGCCGGGTATGAGGATGTGCCATGTTGCAACCTGTCTGCCGGTCAGCAACGCCGGGTGGCTCTGGCCCGCTTGCTCATTGCCGATGAACCCCTCTGGTTGCTTGATGAGGTCTTCACGGCCATTGACGCGGAGGGTGTAAGCGCGCTTGAAACGCTTTTGCATCAACGGGCAGTCGAAGGTGGAGCTGTGCTGGTGACAACACACCACAACCTGGAGTTGCCGGGTATGCAAAAGCTGATTCTTGGTGCGGGAGACGCGATCAATGAACACTGAAGCTCCCCCGGAAGTCAGGCTTGCCCGCAACCGTGTTGGTGTCCTGGCAGCGATGAAAGGGGTTTTTGCGCGAGACATAAAACTGGCGTTTCGACAGCGCCAGGACCTACTTAACCCCCTGTTGTTTTTTGTGATGGTTGTTACCCTGTTCCCACTGGGGGTGAGCCCGGAAATCTCATTTTTGAGTGAAGCCGGCGCGGGCATTCTCTGGGTGGCGGCGCTTCTTTCTGTATTATTGTCACTCGACCATTTGTTCCGCCATGATTTCGACGATGGTACGCTGGAACAGCTCGTGCTTCAGCCGCAGCCGCTGTTCTTGCTGATTCTGGCAAAAACCGTAGCACACTGGATGTTGACCGGGCTGCCTCTGGTGTTACTGACGCCAGTTCTTGGTGTGATGGTGCACCTCGACGGGAACTCTATCGGTGTTTTGTGTCTAACGCTATTAATTGGTACACCGGTACTAAGCCTGATTGGGGCCATTGGCGCAGCGTTGACACTTGGATTACGATCAGCGGGCGTGCTCTTGTCCTTGCTTGTTATTCCGCTGTACATTCCTGTGCTGATTTTCGGTACGGGCACGGTTGCAGCGGCATCGGACGGTGCGGCAGTAGGCGCCTATATGGCTCTGATGGGTGCGTTTCTGATGCTGGCGCTAACGCTGGCGCCCTTTGCAGCAGCAGCAGCGTTGAGAATCAGCTTGTCGAACGGATAAAACAAGGTAAACGGTAGAACGGTGACCAACTGATGTGGCAATTTTTTCACAAACTGGGTTCTCCCAAATGGTTTTTCGGGATATCCACCCGGTTCGCTCCCTGGTTCCTGACGGGTGGTATGCTGTTGCTCGTGACCGGGGCTGTCTGGGGTCTGGCGTTTGCGCCCACGGATTACCTTCAGGGCGACAGCTACCGTATTATCTTCATCCATGTTCCGACGGCAATGCTGGCCCAGTCGGTGTACATCATGATGGCGTCTGCCGGTGTTGTGACACTGGTATGGCGGATGAAGCTGGCCGACGTTTTTGTTAAAGCGGTTGCGCCGGTGGGGCTGGTTATTACTTTTTTGGCGCTTTTTACCGGGGCGGTCTGGGGTAAACCAACCTGGGGCACCTGGTGGATCTGGGATGCCCGGCTCACTTCAATGCTGATACTGTTGTTTTTGTACGGTGGTGTTATTGCACTGGATCGCGCTATTAATGATGAGAAATCCGCGGCGCGCGCGGTGGCGGTGCTGACGTTGGTGGGGGTAGTGAATATCCCCATTATCAAATACTCCGTGGAATGGTGGAATACTTTGCATCAACCCGCTACGTTCAAGCTTACTGAGAAGCCGTCGATGCCGGCCGAAATGTGGGTGCCGCTGCTTTTATCGGTGCTGGGGCTGTACCTCATATTTGGCTGGCTGGCTTGCGTTCGTATGCAGACAGAGATTCTGTGCCGTGAACAACGGTCCCGCTGGGTAAAAGAATTCGTAACAACAGGAAGGGTCTGACCCATGGCCTTTGATTCTTTTTCGGCGTTTATGGCGATGGAAGGCCACGGTCCCTACGTCTGGTCCTGTTATGCCATGTTCTTCGTGCTGATGATGGTGATGATGGTCTGGTCCGTAAGGAGCCGGAAAGCGGCTATCGAATCCTGCCGTCGCGGTTATGAATTTCAGGCAGGAAAGCTTCATGGCGATAGCATTGAAAGTAGCTCTGAAAAAAGCAAGGTGGCGTATTCAGCGCCCTCTGCAGCTTTTGAGCGCGTAGACGTTTCCCAAGACTGACTGACAGGTATGTAAATGCATCCGATCCGTAAAAAGCGACTGACTATTGTTCTGTTTCTGCTGGCAGGACTCTCCATAGCGGTGGCTCTCACAACCTATGCGCTGCGCCAGAATATCAACCTGTTCTACGATCCAAGCCAGATTTCTGCGGGAGAAGCACCGGTTGACGTGCGGATTCGAGCGGGAGGGATGGTAGAACAGGGTTCGGTTGTTCGAGATACGGAAAGTCTTAAAGTGGAGTTTCGGGTAACGGATTTCAGCCACTCGGTTCCTGTTGAATACGTTGGCATTCTGCCGGATCTGTTTGCCGAAGGGCAGGGCATTGTGGCTATGGGCAGGCTCAACAACCAGGGCCGCTTTGTCGCCGACCAGGTGCTGGCCAAGCACGACGAAAATTATATGCCTCCGGAAGTTGCCGATGCCCTCGAAAAAGCGTCGAAATCCAACGGCAGCGCGACGGCCGGCGGCGCCAAACCGGCAACTTACTGAACTCAAAATCAACAGCCTGACTCCTGGAGAGCTTTGATGTATCCCGAACTCGGACAACTTGCACTGATACTTGCGTTGCTGCTGGCAGTGCTGCTTTCGGTTGTACCCCTTGTGGGCTCACTTACCGGCCGGGACAATCTTCAGGCGTTTGCGCGACCTCTGGCCTCTGGCGTGTTTGTGTTTATCGGGCTGTCGTTTGCGATACTTACCCACGCCTTTTTAACCGACGATTTTTCCGTAGCCTACGTGGCCAACAACAGCAACAGCCTGCTGCCTTGGTACTTCAAATTCAGCGCGGTGTGGGGTGGCCATGAGGGTTCACTGCTGCTCTGGATACTGATGTTGAGCGGGTGGACGATGGCGGTCGCCGTATTCAGTCGCCGTTTACCCGCTGTGATGATTTCACAAGTATTGTCGATTCTCGGCATGGTCAGTGTCGGTTTCATGCTCTTTATTATTGTGACATCGAACCCTTTCGACCGTCTCTTGCCCAACGTACCGATGGATGGCGCAGACCTGAATCCACTTTTGCAGGACTTCGGTCTGATTGTTCACCCACCCATGCTCTATATGGGCTACGTTGGCTTTTCGGTGGCGTTTGCGTTTGCGATCGCCGCATTGATCAACGGTCGCCTGGACGCCGCTTGGGCGAGATGGTCGCGGCCCTGGACCACCGTTGCCTGGGCATTTCTCTCTGTCGGTATAGCCCTCGGAAGCTGGTGGGCGTATTACGAACTTGGCTGGGGCGGTTGGTGGTTCTGGGATCCGGTTGAGAACGCCTCCCTGTTGCCCTGGTTATCCGGTACGGCTCTGATGCACTCCCTGGCCGTGACCGAAAAACGCGGCGTCTTCAAAAGCTGGACGGTGTTGCTGGCCATCGTCACCTTTTCCTTGAGCTTGCTGGGCACCTTCCTGGTTCGATCGGGTGTGCTTACCTCGGTTCACGCTTTTGCGTCAGACCCAGAGCGCGGCACTTTTCTGCTGGTTCTGTTGGCGGTCACCATTATTGCCAGCCTGACGCTTTACGCGTTCAGAGCCCCGGTTGTTCACGTGCGCTCCCGATACGGCTCTTTTTCGCGGGAAATATTCCTGCTGCTGAACAATGTATTGCTGGTTTCGGCCACGCTGTTGGTCGCGGTGGGCACCCTGTATCCGCTGGTTCTCGACTTTCTGGATATGGGCAGACTTTCGATCGGCGAGCCGTTCTTCAATCTCACGTTCAGCCCTCTTGCGATAGCAGCCGGTCTGCTGATGGGCGTGGGTGTTTTTTCTCGCTGGAAGAAGACGGATGCCGGCTGGCTTGCGCGCAAGCTCTTGTGGCCACTGGCGGTCAGCGTATTGATCAGCACAGCGGTTATGGTCGGTTATGGCGGGTTCACGCCTTGGGCGTTTTTGGGCATATTTACGTCCGTTTGGGTTACTACCGCGACGTTCTGGGATTTGTGGGATAAATCGGCTTCCAGAAAAGGGCGAATTCACGGCCTCAAACGCCAATCCCGCAGTTATTACGGCATGGTGTTCGGGCATCTTGGACTCGCCATCACCATGGCGGGTGCAACGGTTGTGTCGAACTATGGCATTGAGCGTGATGTGCGCATGGTGCCCGGCGATGTGGCTGAGCTAGGTGACTACCAGGTTGTTTTCAAGGAAATCGGCGAACGGCGGGGACCGAACTTTACCGCCCAGTACGGCAGTTTCGATGTGTTGCTGGACGGAAAGCTCGTCTCTGAGCTGCACCCTGAAAAACGCCAGTACGCGGTTGCAATGAGTGTCATGACCGAGGCAGACATTGATGGTGGTCTGTTCCGGGATATTTTTGTGGCGGTGGGTGAGCGAATCTCTGATGACGCTTGGGCAATTCGAATCCAGTACAAACCGCTGATCCGCTGGCTTTGGCTAGGGGCGCTGTTTATGGCGACGGGCGGCTTCCTGGCTGTGTCGGATCGCCGCTACCGAATCCGTGAACCGGTTGCCAGGAGCACAACAAAACCCGTGTCAGATCCGACAGATGTCCAAGGCGCAGCCGGAGCGGTTTCATGAAGAGGTTTTTGCTGTTTTTACCCTTGTTGGTGGCGATTATACTGGGTGTTGTCCTGTTCGCCGGCATTGGCAAGGATCCCACAAAGCTGGATTCGGTGCTGATTGGAAAGCAGGTTCCGGCGTTCAGCCTCAGGAACCTGATAAAGCCTGAAAGCAACCTGGATGAAAGCCTGTTCCGGGGTGAGGTTACGCTGCTGAACGTATGGGGTACTTGGTGCCCAACCTGCCGGGCCGAGCACGACGACCTGATGAGGATTGCCCGGGACAAAAAAATTGCCATTATTGGGTTGAACTACAAGGATAATCGCGACGATGCGCTGGTCTGGCTTGATGAGCTGGGCGACCCATACCGCACCATTATCTACGACCCCAAAGGCACTCTGGGATTTGACCTGGGCGTTTACGGTGCGCCTGAGACCTTTGTAATTGATGCCTCCGGCGTTGTGCGCTACCGCCACGTGGGCGAGATTAACAACGAAGTGTGGGAGAAGGTTCTGTTGCCGGAGATTAACGAAGCGCGGGGGAACGGTTAATGCTCCGTTTGATGTGTTTTGTGCTGACGATTCTCGCCTCTGGCTTGTCGGTTGCAGACGTGGCGGCTGTCTACGATTTTGATACCCGCAGTGCTGAGCAGCGCTACCAGACCCTGATTGCAGAACTGCGATGCCCGAAGTGCCAGAACCAGAATATTGCGGATTCCAATGCGCCCATCGCAAAGGATATGCGCAGCGTCGTGTATCAGATGATGCTGAATGGGGCCAGCAACGATGACATCGTGGAATCACTGGTGGGGCGTTTTGGTGAGTTCGTGCGATACAAACCGGAACTGGATAGCCGCACATTCATGCTCTGGGCGACACCTGCGATTGCCGTTTTCGGTGGTCTGTTTGTGGTTGCCGGTATTGTTATACGCTCCCGTCGCGCCGGCACGGCAGCGCCCCCGCTGAGCACCGAGGAGCAGGCCCGAGTTGACAAGATGCTCGCGGAGCAGCATCACAACGGTAATGTCTGACCGCCGTTTTATTCATTTTTGAACTGTGACGATATCTCCATGACTGAAACTTTCTGGATTGCCGCAACGGTACTGATTATCCTTGCGTTGGCGTTTGTACTCTATCCCGTGCTGTTCCATCGGCGAGGCACCCGACAACAGAACGATCTCAGAAATCAGAACTTGATGGCCTATCGCAGCCGGATGGCTGAGCTTAAAAAAGAGCATCAAGCGGGCATTATTGATCAAGAAAGCTATCAACAACTTCGGGATGAGCTTGCCGGTGCCATGCTGGATGATGTTCCGGAGAATGAAACCCCTGCGAAAACCGTTCCCGGTCGCAAGGCCGCCATGGCGGTTGGTCTGCTGGCTATTCTTCTGATTCCTGCGTCGGCGGTGGTGCTTTACGAAGAATGGGGGGCGATGGACAGCGTTGAAGCGTTTGTGGCGATGAAGGAACTGAGCAATTCAGACGATGCCCGTGCAACACAAATGAGCAAACTGACGGCGCAATTGCGCACGCGACTGGAGGCCAGCCCGGATAACCCGGAAGGCTGGGCCATGCTGGGCCAGACCTACATGCGCCTGGAACAATACAATGACGCTGCCTGGGCGTTTCGGGAGTTGGCAGACAGCGTGAGCTCAGACGACGCTTCCCGGGCGGTCGCGCTTGGTCTTTCTGCCCAGGCGCAGTTTTTCCTCAGTCAGGGGGCGATGACTGACAAGGTAACGTCTGCAATTGAACAGGCCAGGGCCTTGAATCCTGATGAGGTTAACTCACTGAGCCTGCTGGGCATTCATTCGTTCAGCCAAGGCAACTACCGTGAGGCCATTGGTTACTGGGAGCGCATTCAGACAGTGGCACCGGATCACCCGCAATTGGCCGCCATTCAGGGTGGCATTAAAGAAGCCTATTCACGTCTCGGTGAGCAACCGCCGGCCATGAACGCACCAAAAATGGGTGAGCCAGGAACAGGCGCAAATGCCGTTTCGCAAGCGGGCGGTGCGGGTGTCAGCGTTCGAGTGACGCTTGCGGATGCATTTCAGATGAGCATTCCCAACGACACCACCCTGTTTTTGTTTGCCCGCGCTGCCAATACTCAGGCCGGACCACCATTGGCTGTTGTGCGGTTGACGGCGGGTGATTTGCCCGTGGAAATCAGGCTGGATGACAGCCGGGCGATGGCGCCGCAGTCGGTTATATCCGGTGTAAAGGAAGTGGTTGTTACCGCCAGACTTACCCGTTCGGGCAACATAAGCGCTCAGCCGGGTGACTGGCAGGGCAGCACCGATTCGCCCGTCGCGGTTACCGAGGATCAGGGCTCGCCGATCGAGTTGGTCATTGACCAGCAGTTAATCGACTGAGCCTGGATTACATTGGCCCCGACACTCGCAGAGTGTCGGGATACAGCGGCGGCAAACCCGCTTTCGGCGACGACTCCCCCATATTCTCCCTGGCTTGTTTGAGGGCTTCGGTCAGGGCGTTGCCGTTCCACGGTTCAGGGTTCTTCTGCGCGCCGGACGAGTCGCGACTGAAAAGATGCGCCTGTAATCGGCTGAATTCGGCTTCCAGATCGGGTTTCGGGTAAACATGGAAGACGTCTCCGGCGGAGCGGAAGTTGTGACCGGCCATGCGCAAATTGGCCCAGCTTACGAACAGTCCATGGGTTGAGGCACTGCCTTCTTTTGCACAATTGAGCAATTGCTTGAATACAGCGCTTTCGTTAGCGCCATCGCCAGAACCACGGCTGGCGGATGTCTGGGGCGCCAATCTACGAGTTCGCCACCAGGCTAGCATGGTCAAAACCCATATTCCCGCCAGTGTAAGGCTGACCCACTGCCAAAATCGGCTGCTGTTGACGGGGTTGCGGGTGCCGGAAGCGCTTGCGTTGCTGTCTGTGCCCGGCGGTGTGGCCGGGTTTCCGAGAGGGGCTGTCGCAGGCGCTGTTGCACCCTCTATTGCACTCTCTGTAGCACTCTCTGTAGCACTCTCTGTAGCACTCTCTGCGAGAGCGACGTTCAGGGTTTGCGCCGGGATAACGGCGACCTTCTCGCTGTCGGAATCCGTGTCCCACCAAGGGATACGAATGGCGGGTAGCGTGAGCTTTCCGGCTTTCACAGGAACAAGGGCCCGGGTTTGTGTAAGCGTTGAGGTAAGACCATCAGCGCCGACGCTGGTGTCTCGTTTAGGTTCTTCCGGGTAGCTGCGGAGCCCGTCCGGTACATTTTCCGGTAAGGGGGGTAGGGCCTCAGAGGGCAGCCCGGTTGCTTGCAAACTCAAGGTGCGTGTGAGGTTGTCTCCGGTTTTCAGGTTCAGTGTTGGCGGCATGCCCGCTTCCGCCAGCGTAAGGTTCGTGGCCGGGAGCCAGGTCGAGCCGCTGAACTGTGCGGGTATGGGTTTTACGGGAACCTCGAACAGCGCCTCACTGTCCCGGAGGAACTTGAGCGACCCGTTGGTATCCCTGGCCTGACCCTCAAATCGGATGGTCGGCAAGTTTAATGGGCCTGGTTTTTGTGGAAACAAGGCATAGCGCCGCTCCACAACCCGGTAGCGCACACCATCCCGATCGCTGGAAAACTCCCGTTGTTTCCCAAGAGGCTCGATGATTGCATTGGGATGTTCTGGCTCGGACAGCTCACCACGGATAAGGTTGCCCCGGAAGAACAGTCGCACCGTTAATATCAACTGCTCCTGAACATACACGTCGGATTTATCGGCGGTCAGTTCAATAAAACTGTCCCGATTGGTGTCGGCTTGATCCGGCGGGTTGCCTTTCTTTACTTCAATCGTTACCGGCTTGGAAACAGAATCCTTGAAGGTAAGCGCGGGGATGGTGAGTTCTCCGGTTGATTTGGGCGCAAGCTCATACGTCCAGGTTATTTCTCCCACCATGTTGCCATTGACGGCGTGAATGTTATGGAGCTGGTTGCGAGACAGAATATCAAAGTCTGGCGATACCTTTTCAATATCCGGAGAGGGCAGGCTTGATACATCAAAATTGAAAATATCACTCAGGTCGAGATCAATCTCTGTGCTGCCTTTAACGGTAAGCGTCAGGACGTCCCCTTCGTACAGGCTGGTTCTGTCCGGCACAGCGGCGAGTTCGCCGGCGTGCGCTGGCAGCCAGAGGGCCATCAAAACCACCAGCCAGATTGTCTGAGTTATCAACCGTTTTACCATGGTGTATCGCCTTCATCGGAGGGTGTCTGGCGCTCCTGATACTGCTGCAGGAATTTGCGCTGTAATAGCCCGCCCGGGTTGTCGGGTACCCGGCGCAGCGATTGTTCCTGGCTTTGGGTCAGAGGCGTTTCTGATAGCGAGGCCGGAGCCTGGATTTCTTCGCTGCCAGGCGCTCCATCCGCAGCCTGCGCATCTGCACCGTTGTTTTTTGCGGACGCTTCGGCTTCTTGTTCGTCTGCGTCCTTTTGTTTATTGCTTTGCCCCTGTTCTTGCGGGCTACCCTGTGACGGATCAGACTCTCCATCGGAATTTTCAGAATCCTGCGGATTTTGAGAGTCTTCAGAACCTTGGGGATTTTGCGAGCTGTCCGAGCCCTGTTTGTCGCCGGATGAATCCGAATCGTTCGGGTCGCCCTTGTCTTTATTTTTATCTTTATCCTTATTCTGATCGGATTTTTTCTCTTGCTGTTTTAGCAAGTCTTCCACCAGTTGCCGGTTTACCTGGGCGTCTTCCATATCGGGGCTGTGACCCAGCGCCTGGTCGTAAGCCTTGATGGCCTCTTTCAGTTTGCCGGCGCGCGCCAGGGCGTTGCCGCGATTGTAGTCCGCAAGAGACGTGCCAGCTTCCGAGAAGGCCTTGGCGGCATCTTCGTAGCGCTCAGCTCGATACAGTGCTGAACCTCGCCAATCCGGTGACGTCAGTGTGGCCGCAGCGGCGTCTGGGTCCTGCTGGATCAGCTCTGCTGCACGCTGATCTTCCCGTTGCCAAAGGCTGTCCCAGTCCATTGCTGAAGCCGGTTGGGGTATCGCTGGCATAAGAATCAGTGCCAGCGCTGTGAAAGTCCCACGGCGCCAGCCTAATAACAGCATGGGCAGAGCTAGCCATAACAGCCAGTAGCCGTCGTCTTTCCAGCGGTCTACGGTGAGCCCGGTGTCTGTGTCTTGCCACTCATCTGATTCGGCGGGATTAAGATTAAGGGCGGCAATGTCGCTGCCATTCAGGGTCAGTTCGTGGCTTTTACCGCCGTTGCTGCGAGCAAGCTTTGCAAGCGCATCCGGATCGGTGCGTGTGATGACAATGTTGCCGTTGTCACGGATAAATCCACGCCTGGCAAGAGGAATCGGGCCGCCATCGCGAGTACCTGCGGCCAGTGTACTCAGAGTGACGTCGCTACCGGCCAGTGCGCTGCCGATAGCCGCCCGATAACGATCGGGTACGCCATCGGTTATCAAAAGAATACGGCCCTTGCCCGGAGCGCCCTGTTCCAGAAGCGCTCGGGCCATGGCAACGGCCAGGTCGGCCCGGTTGCCCTGCACCGGCATGATAATCGGGTCGATTACGTTGAGCATTCCTGTGAGCGTGTTGCTGTCGTCGGTGAGGGGGGTCACCACGTGCGCGTCTCCCGAATAAACGACCAGCCCGGTGAGCCCTCCCTCGCGGGCCGTCAGAATATCGCGGATCTTGCGCTTTGCCCGGGTCAGGCGGTTTGGTTCCAGATCCGTCGCCAACATTGACAGGGACAGGTCGAGCACGATCACCAGGCTATCTCCCGGCTTTTTCAGGGGAGTGGGCGCTTCGCGCCATGCTGGGCCGGCGAGCGCGAAAGACAAAATAGCAACGGCGCTGATGGCAGGCACAAACGTTGATCCTCGCTTTTTGGCAGAGGTTCCGTGTCGCCGGATAACCGGAGACAAAAACGATTCAGGAATCAGGTTGGACCAGCCGCTGTCGCCGGAGTTCTTGCGCTTCAGCGCTCTATAAAGCAAAGGCACGGCCAGCATCAATAAAAGCCAGAGCGGCCGGAGAAAATGAAAATCAGCCATGGTTCACACTCCCGCCGGCGCCCTGGCGAGCACGAGCCAATTTGCCCGCGTTTCGTCGAAAAAGGAAAAGGCTTAGCCACAGCGCAACAGCAATGCCTGCAGGCCAGAAAAACAGATCGGTTATCGGGCGGTAGAATTTTCCATCCAGCTCAATCGGTTCAAGCTGATCAATGGTTTTGTAGATCGACTCGAGCTCTGACAAGCTGCGGGCCCGAAAATACTCGCCGCCGGTCTGTTGCGCCATGCGAGTCAGCAGATTTTCATCGAGATCCCGGGAAGGATTAACACGGCGCGAACCGAGCAAACCGCGCTGAATCATGGATTCGGCGCCAATGCCGATGGTGTAGAGGCGAACACCCGTGGCCGCTGCAATTTCTGTGGCCTTGTCGGGCGTGATTTCACCGGCCGTGTTGGCCCCGTCGGTCAGCAACACAACGACTCTTTGCTGCTGCGGCCTGTCTCGTAGACGTTTGGTGGCCAAGCCCACAGCGTCACCAATAGCGGTGGCGCGCCCGGCCATGCCAATACCCGATTCCTGCAACAGCGTTTCCAAAGTGGGGAGATCAAAGGTCAGAGGTGCCTGAACATAGGGTTCAGTGCCGAACAGTATCAGGCCCAACCTGTCGCCTTTCCGACGGGCAATAAACTCGTTCAGTACTTTTTTAACCGCCTGCAGACGGTTAATGCTGCGGCCCTGAATGACCATGTCCTGCTCTTCCATGCTGGGTGAAATGTCCACAACCAACATCAGATCGCGCCCGGTTACGGGCATTTGAACCTGCTCGCCCACATGCTGGGGTCGCGCCAGTGCCAGCACCAGCAGCACCCAGGTCAGCAGCAGCACCAGGGTTTGCCAGCGCGGCACCCCGTTGCCCTGGCGGGTCACCCCCGGCAGGTCAGAGAGCCAGTAGCCCACCGGAAAGACGGGGGCGTCCACCGCATGCGCCGCCGGCTTTTTCCACTGCAACAGCACGGGCACCAGAATCAGCAGCAATATCCAGGGGTACGCGAGGCTCAGCATTTCTGTGCCTCCAGCCAACGACGGGCAAAGTCCAGTGCGTCTGCGGGTTCGGCCGTGGGTTTTGCCTGCCAGGTGCTTATGACCAGCGCTTCAACCACCGGCTTGTGCACCATTTGGTTGCCAGGGAAATGACGTAGAAGACAGGCTGCCCATTGCTCGCCGGATTGCGCCTCAGGGCGTTCCAGCGGATAGCGCTCCCTCGCCACACGCTTGAGCAGCGAATTCAGTTGCGTAAACCACTGGGGCTCTTTCAACGCTGTGCGTTCGAGGTTGGCCAGTTCGGCTCTGGCCAACCTTAACCAAAGAGTTCGGCGGCGATGACGTCGGACCAACCATGCCAGAGCCGCCACGATAACAACGAGCACAAGCGCCAGAACCCACCAGCCTGGCGCCGGTGGCCAAAAGCCTTGGGTTGGCGGTAGATGGATATCCCGAAGCTGGCTCAGGGGATCGTCTGGGGTCATCTGATTTGTCCCCCGGGCCCCAGTATGGGTTGCAGGCTTGCAGCGGGTGCTTCTTGTGTCGAAATGTCGGTGGCTCTAACGCCCGATAACCGAAAGCAGTTTTCAAGCGCGGCTTCATGACGGGTGATTTTTTCCCGCCACGCCTTTTGAAAGCTGCGGTTGGACGCATCGAACCAGACCGGCCCTTCTGTTCCTGCAATGGCAAAGCGGCCGTTTTGCGGTAACGCCTGCTCAAGCGGGTCGACCACTCGCAGCGCGCTCACGCTGTTATGGCGGGCCAATGCACCTAACAAAGACGTGGTGCTCTGTGAGATGCCGAGAAAATCGCTGATAACAAAAATCCGGCTGCCGGTATGGGCAACCCGGCGGGCTTCGGCAAGCGCAGTATCCAGGGTGGTTTCTGCTGCGGAGTTGGCCGGAGAGAGAACCGAGCGTTGCTGGCTGGCAAGGGTATCCAACAACCGCAGCACGGATTTTTTGCGCCTCGCCGGGCGCTGTACGCTCAACGTGTTGCCGTTAAAAACAATACCGCCTACCTGATCGCCTGCGGATAGCGCGAGCCAGGCAAGAATGGCTGCAAGCTGGGCACAGCGCACCTGTTTGAAGGCCCCGGTGCTGGCAAAGAAAAGGGTAGGGCCAAGATCGCACAGTAGCAGCACTGGGCGTTCTCGCTCCTCTTCGTAGAGTTTTGTATGAGGCGCCTGCCGCCTGGCCGTTACGCGCCAGTCGATGCTGCGAATATCGTCGCCGGGCTGGTAAAGCCGCACTTCCGCAAACGCCATTCCGCGCCCGCGCTGAGAAGAGTGCTGAAGCCCGGCTTGCCGAGCTCGCGCCGGCCGAGCCGACGGCAGCTTCAGTGCTCGGGCATCCGCTTGCAGGCGAATGAGTGCCTGCAGACTGATGCGGGTTGTTGCATCACTGTCGGTTGTATCCATGATGGCCTCAGGCGCTCACGGGAACACGATCAATCAGGCGTTGTATCACGGTGTCCGCTGTTACGCCTTCAGCTTCGGCCTCAAACGTCAGCAAAATGCGGTGTCTGAGCACGTCGAACGCGACCGCGCGCACGTCGTCAGGCGTTACATAATCCCGGTCATTCAGCCAGGCAATAGCCCGGGCGCAGCGGTCAAGTGCAATGGTGCCTCGCGGACTGGCGCCGAAAGCCGTCCAGCGTGCCAGCTCTGGGTCCAGGGATCCTGGGTCTCTTGTTGCCAATACCAAGGCCAGCAAATATTGCTCAACCGGTTCGGCCATGAAAATGTCGGCAACCTCGGCCCGGGCCTCAAAAACCTGATCGGCCGTCAGGCGAATATCAACGGCTTGCTGGCCCTGCCGGTAGTCGTTTCTGGCCAGATGAAGAATGGCCTGTTCTGCCTGGGCCGACGGGTAACCAATTACCACATGCATCAGGAAACGATCAAGCTGAGCCTCGGGGAGCGGGTAAGTGCCTTCCTGCTCGATAGGATTCTGGGTTGCCATGACCATGAACAGGCGGTCAAGCGGGAAGGTGCGCATGCCCACGCTGACCTGACGTTCGCCCATAGCTTCCAGTAGAGCCGACTGAACTTTTGCCGGTGCGCGGTTAATCTCATCGGCCAGTACAAGGTTGTGAAAAATGGGTCCGCGTTGGAATTCAAACAGCCCGGTTTCAGCCCGGTAAATTTCACTGCCGGTCACGTCTGACGGCAACAAATCCGGGGTAAACTGGATGCGGTGGAAATCACCTATCAGGTGATCAGCCAATGCTTTGATGGCTGTGGTTTTGGCCAGTCCTGGCGCGCCTTCTACCAGAAGATGCCCATCGGCGAGCAGTGCAATCAGGAGTCGATCAACCAGCTTTTCCTGTCCGATAATCCTTTTGGCTAACTGTGTTCGTAAATCACCGAACGTATGCTGTAAAGACATTGTAAGTGATGGCTCTTGTGCGTAAGTAGATGCCGCAGTCTTCGCGTCTGGTAGGCAAAAATCAAGGCTTTGACTATGCTTATCGCACGATATCCCGATTACGTTTATTTCACATTATCCGAGGTCGCCCATGAATTCGCTGACAATGGCCAGCAAAGATGAGTTTTTTGCATTGCTGGCTGAAGAGTTTTCCAGAAAAATTGCCAAAGCCGAAGCCAAAAAGATCAGCGAATTTGTAAAGCAGCATTACGCCCACATTCCGCTGGAAGCTCTCGCCAGTCGACGCCTCTCAGACACCTACGGTGCGGCGATGGCGGCCTGGAATTTTCTGCAAAAACGCAGCGCCGAAGAAACGCCTGTCGCGGTATTCAATCCCGATCTGGAAGGTGACGGCTGGCAATCCACGCACACCGTGGTATTCATCCTGCATCCGAACATCCCGTTTCTGATTGACTCTCTGCGCATTGCGGTGAATCAACGGGAAATCGGAACTCACTCAATCCAGCATTCCATACTTCAAGTGGAACGTGACAAAGCCGGAAAGCTCAAAAAATTACTGGCGACCCATAAAAGCGCCTCAGATTCTGAGTACGAGGCGCTTATCGTTTTGGAAATCGATAGGCACAGCAACCCGGAAGATCTGAAAGATCTGGAACAGACGCTGCAAACCGTATTGCATGAAGTACGCATCGCCGTTGCGGATTTCCCCGTTGTGACCGACAAGGTCAGCGAGATCATCAAAGAACTGGAGAGCACAACCGCGGGTATCAGCAGCGATCAGAATGAGGAGGCGCGCGCGTTCCTGGATTGGCTGATGCGTGATCACTTCACCTTTCTTGGCTACGATGAATACGACTTTGTCAGCGACAAATCGGGTATGGCGGTTCGCCGGGTGGAAAATTCCGAGCTGGGCATTCTGCGGGTAAATAACGAGCGGCCCGACCGGGTTCGGCTCAACGAACTGCCCCAGCGTACGCGCCATGAAATGACACGGGCCGATGATATTTTCATTTTCGCCAAGTCGGCTCAGCGCTCACGGGTTCACCGCCCTGCGTACCCGGATTATATTGCCGTCAAGAAGTTCAATAACAAAGGTGAGGTCGTTGGTGAGCGCCGTTTCCTCGGCCTCTACACATCTCGGGCTTATAACGAGCGGCCTGACGAGATTCCCTTGCTCAAGCGCAAGTTCCAGAATGTGATGAAACGTTCAGGCTTTTTACGCGCCGATTACGCAGGCAAGGAACTGGAGCAGATTCTTACGCTCTATCCCCGTGACGAGCTCTTTCAGATTGCCGAGGATGAGCTGCTGGATGTCGCAAAAAGCATTCTGTACATACAGGAGCGGCGTCGCATTGAGCTGTTTTTGCGTGAAGACGTTTACGGCCAGTTTGTTACCTGTCTGGCGTTTTTCCCGAGGGATATTTACAACACGGAACTTCGCCTGAAGGTTGAGCAAGTGCTTCTTGACAAACTGGAAGCTGAAGATATCGAGTTTGTTACGCACTTCTCAGAGTCTGTGCTGGCTCGGGTGCAATTCACTATTCGTGTTCCCCAGGTTGAAAACCGCAAACTGCCGATTGCCGAAATACGTGAAAAAGTCATCGAAATGGCCCAGTCCTGGCGCGATGGTCTTTCCAGTGCGCTCAGTGAGACCTTTGGTGAAGAGGGCGGTAACGAGCTTTACCGGCGTTGGGCGGCAGGCTTTCCCGCAAGTTACGTAGAGATGTTTTCACCGCGCCGGGCGGCTATTGATCTTGAGCACATATCGGCTGCCTCTACCAACAACGACCTCAACATGAGCTTTTACCGGGCGTTGGAAGAAGATGACAGCACGGTGCATTTCAAACTTTTCTACCCCGACCAACCCTTGCCCCTATCGGACGTTATGCCCATTTTTGATAACCTGGGTTTCCGGGTTTTGGGAGAGCATCCGTTTGAAGTAACTGACAGGAACAACAAAGCCGTCTGGATTCATGATTTTACCCTCCATGCCAACGGCGGCAACGCGGTGGATATCCATCGGATACGACCTATCTTCGAGGAGTTGTTCTATCGGGTGTGGTACGGCGAAGCGGAAAATGACGCGTTTAATCGCATGCTCATTACCTCTTACATGGGCTGGCGGGAAATTGCGCTACTGCGCACTTACGCCCGCTATATGCGCCAGATTCGCTTTTCCAACAGCCAGACCTTTATTTCCAACACGCTGGTGAATCACGTTGAGCTCACCCGGATTTTGTTGGAATACTTTGATGTGCGTTTTAACCCGGATCGTTTCCAGAGCAAGGGCAAGTGCCAGGCCGCGCAACAGAAACTTGAAATTGAATTTAACGCTGGGTTGGATGAGGTCGCAAACCTCAGTGAAGATCGTGTGCTGCGCCTCTATCTGGAGTTGATGCAGGCGACGCTGCGCACCAACTATTATCAGTTCGACGAGGCGGGCGGCCACAAATCGTATATCAGTGTGAAGTTCGATCCTTCCGGGATTCCGGACATGCCGCTGCCGCTGCCCATGTACGAAATATTCGTGTATTCCCCCAGGGTCGAGGGTGTTCACCTGCGCGGAGGCAAGGTGGCACGTGGCGGGTTGCGTTGGTCTGATCGATTTGAAGACTACAGAACCGAGGTTCTGGGTCTGGTAAAGGCTCAGCAGGTAAAAAACGCTGTTATCGTTCCGGTGGGCGCCAAAGGTGGTTTTGTGGCCAAGCGGCTGCCGGACTCATCTGACCGCGAAGCGTTTCAGGCAGAGGGGATAGCCGCTTACAAGACGTTTATCCGGGGTTTGCTCGATATCACCGACAACCTTGTGGATTCGGGTATTCAGAACCCGGAACGGGTGGTTCGTCATGATTCGAACGATCACTATCTGGTGGTTGCGGCCGATAAGGGCACGGCCACGTTCTCTGATATCGCCAATGGTCTGGCGGCGGAATACGGTTTCTGGATGGGCGATGCCTTCGCCTCTGGCGGAAGCAACGGCTACGATCACAAAAAAATGGGCATTACGGCCCGCGGCGCCTGGGTGTCTGTGGAGCGGCATTTCCGCGAAGCGGGTATTAACCCGGCGGCGGATGAATTTACCGCGATCGGTATTGGCGACATGGCCGGGGACGTATTCGGTAACGGTATGCTGAGTTCTGAGAAAACCTGCCTGGTGGCTGCATTTAATCATATGCACATTTTTGTGGATCCGTCACCGGACGCGGCAAAGAGTTACAAAGAGCGTAAGCGTTTGTTTGAATTGCCCCGTTCGTCCTGGACCGATTACAACACCAAGCTTATCTCCAAAGGCGGCGGTGTTTTCAGCCGAAATGCGAAGTCCATACCGATCACGCCGGAAATCAAGAAGCTGTTGGGGCTCAATTCTGATCGCGTGCCACCGAATATGCTGATCTCCCACATTCTCAAAGCGCGGGTAGACCTGCTGTGGATTGGCGGCATAGGCACCTACGTTAAAGGTGCTAGCGAGTCCCACAGCGACGTTGGCGATAAAGCCAACGACGGCCTGCGCATCAACGGCGCAGAGCTGGGTTGCAAAATTGTAGGTGAGGGCGGCAACCTGGGGATGACTCAGCTTGGCCGTATTGACTATGCCCTCAAGGGCGGGCGGTTAAATACCGACTTTATTGACAACTCCGGCGGTGTTGATTGCTCAGACCACGAAGTCAATATGAAGATCCTGCTCAACCGCGCGGTTGCCATGGGTGATCTCACCTCCAAGCAACGCAACGTCATGCTCGAAGAAATGACCGACGATGTAGCGGCGCTGGTGCTCAAGAACAATTACCGCCAGGTCCAGGCCATCAGTATTGCCAGCGATGACGCCGCCGCGCGCCTTGAGGAATACCGCAGACTGATGAACACCTTCGAAAGCGAAGGTAAGCTCAACCGGTCTTTGGAGTATCTGCCGGATGATGAGGTCTTGTCTGAGCGCAAGTTGAACAAGAAGGGTTTGACCCGCCCTGAGCTGGCGATTCTGATTTCCTATGTGAAAGGCGATCTGAAGCAGTCCCTTATCGCAAGCAGCCTGCCGGACGACCCGCTGCTTGCGCGGGAAATGTACAAGGTGTTTCCCCGTGACCTGACTCAGAAATTCTCAAAAGAACTGGGTGAGCACCAGTTGCGGCGGGAAATTATTGCGACCCAGATTGCCAATGACATGGTTAACCACATGGGCATTACCTTTGTGGAACGCTTGATCCAGTCAACCGGCGCAGACCCGGCGTCTATAGCGCTGGCGTGGCTTATTGCCCGGGATATATTCCGGATTGATAACTGGTGGGACAAGATCGAAGATCTCGATTTCCACATTCCGGCGCAGTTGCAAATGGAGTTGATGCGGGATCTCATGCGCCTGATGCGCAGGTCGGTGCGCTGGCTGTTGCGCAATCGTCGGGCAGAGTTGAGCATTCAGAACCATATGGAGCGCTTTGCAGACAGTGTCTGGGCTATTACGTCGAACCTTCCGGAATATCTGGGCGAACAGGCCCGCAGCGATTGGGAAAAACGCAACGAGGCGCTGGCAGGCATCGGGTTACCGGCGGAACTGGCCTCTGTCGTGTCCGGTACCGGATACCTGTACTCGTCGCTTGCCATTATCGAGGCTCAGGAAGCCACCGGCATGCCACTGAAGATCGTTGCTAATCTGTATTACGAGTTGGGCGACAGACTCGATCTGAACTGGTTTGCGACGGCGATTGCCAGCCTCAAACCTGCCTCTCACTGGCAGGCTTTGGCGCGGGAGAGCTTCCGCGAAGATTTGGATTGGCAGCAGCGGGCGTTGACGACCGCCGTATTGAAGCTGGCAAAGAAGCCGGAGGACGTGCCTGCCAGCGTTGAAGGCTGGCTGCAGCAGCATGAGCAGATGATCGGTCGCTGGAAAACCATGTTATTGGAGCTCAAGGGTGTGAGAGGCCCTGAGTACGCCATGTTCTCTGTTGCTCTGCGCGAGCTGTTGGATTTGGCGCAAAGTACGCTGCATCATCAGCCTCATGGTGCCAGCCAACTCGAGCAGATACCGTGACATGATTCAGACAAACTGAGTATTGCACTGAGGTCGTGATTCCCGTTCAATCGTGTTCGGGGATTACCAAACTGAACCTGCCAGGAGTCTGCTAATGGGTCAACTTGACCATCTTCTTGAAAAAAACCGGGCCTGGGCCGACAGCATCAAGGCCGAGGATCCGCAGTTTTTTCATCGCCTGTCAAACCAGCAAGCGCCTGAATACCTGTGGATAGGCTGCGCTGACAGCCGGGTGCCAGCCAATCAGATTGTCGATCTGATGCCGGGTGAGCTTTTTGTGCACAGGAACGTTGCCAACGTAGTCGTGCATACGGATTTCAATTGTCTTTCGGTGTTGCAATTTGCGGTAGAGGTACTGAAGGTCAAGCACATTCTTGTGGTTGGCCATTACGGGTGTGGTGGCATCAGGGCTGCTTATCGCAATGAAGGTTTCGGTTTGATCAGTAACTGGCTGCG
>NZ_DRGY01000140.1 GCF_011049865.1 Marinobacter antarcticus
CCACAGGTTCCGGTTTTGGCCCCTTGTATCTGGATTACGTGCTGGGCATTACCAAGGCCTATACCACCCGGGTTGGGGCTGGCCCTTTCCCCACGGAGCTGTTCGATGAAATGGGCGAGCATCTGGCCGTGAAAGGCAACGAGGTGGGCACCACGACAGGTCGTTCCCGCCGCTGCGGTTGGTTCGATGCGGTCGCCCTGCGCCACGCTATTCAGATCAACAGCGTGTCTGGTATCTGCCTGACGAAGCTGGATGTTCTTGACGGGCTGGAAACTGTCAAGGTCTGTATCGGTTATAAAACGCCGAATGGCGAAATTACCCGGCCACCAATCGGTTGCGACAGCTACAAGAACATCGAACCGATATACGCTGAGTTACCGGGCTGGAGCGAAAGCACATTCGGGTTGACGACACTGGCGCAGTTGCCGGAAAACGCCAGAGCTTATATCCAGTTTCTGGAAAAGCAGATTGAGGCGCCGATCGATATCATTTCCACGGGCCCTGACCGTGTTGAAACGATTATCCTGCGCCACCCATTTGACAGTTAAACGTCAACGGATTCAGAAACCCGCTTCGCCTTGACCGGCAAGGCGGGTTTTTTGTGTTCAGGGTTTCTCGGCAATAACGGTAGCGCGCTTCGGCCCCGGGTAGCCTTCGATGGTTTTTCCAGGGTTGTTCGGGTCCAGAAAGTCCTGCAGGGAATTGAAACGCATCCAGTCTGTGCTGCGCTGTTCGTCGGTGCTGGTCTGTGACACATCCACAACGCGGGCGTTGCGAAAGCCGGTGCGGTCCAGCCACCTCAGCAATGTGTCACAACTTGGCAGAAACCACACGTTGCGCATTTGCCCGTAGCGGTCCTCTGGCATCAGGCTGTGGCCTTCCGGGCCATCAACTATCAGGGTTTCAAGCACCAGTTCACCGCCTCTGCGCAAAGTGCCTTTAAGTTCCAAAAGGTGATCAAGAGGGGATCGGCGATGATAAAGAACACCCATGGAAAAAGTGGTATCAAAGGTTTCAAGCATCTCAGGCACGTCTTCCATGCGGATGGGGAGCAGATCGACAGGAGCCTCACCCATGTAGCGTTTTACGCTGAGAAACTGGAACATGAACAGTAGCCCGGGATCGATACCGATCACGCGCTTTGCCCCGTCGCCCAGCATGCGCCAGCAGTGGTAACCCGAGCCACACCCCACGTCCAGAATGCGCCGTCCGGTCAGGTCTGAGAGGTAAGGTGACACCCGGTCCCACTTCCAGTCGGAGCGCCATTCCGTATCAATGTGAATGCCGAAGAAATCAAAGGGCCCTTTGCGCCAAGGCATCAGGCCCCTCAGACCGCTTTCAAGTGTTTGCTGTTGTTGCTCGCTCAGGGTGGTTGATGAGCCGAGGGTGATTGCAGAGGTGTTCAGCTCGGATGTTGTTTCGATAATATCCGGAAGGCTGTTCAGGGCCGACTGCCAGCGACCCAGGTCGCCGTGAGGGTTGTCGTCAAAGCGGTGGGTCAGCTGCCTTTTGATTTGATCTGCCCAAATGATGTGGCCAGTGTTGTCCAGTTCTGCCAGAAGTTGGCCGAAACAGGTTCTCCAGTCAAAGTGCGACATGGTCTGCTTGCTCTGCGTATAGGGTTCAGCCGGCCTTGATAGCCAGCATGGATACGAAGTTGAAGCACTGATACCACACCAGCACACGGTCAAACCCCGCCTCTTTCAGGCGCGCTATATGGGCCTCCAGTGTTTCGGGAATCAGTACCTGTTCGATGGCGCTGCGTTTCTGGCTTATTTCCAGATCTGAATAGCCATTGGCCCGCTTGAACTCGTGGTGGAGGCGCGTTTGAATGGCCTGCTCATCTTCTGAATCGAAGCGGATTTTCTCCGAAAGGATCAGCACGCCTCCGGGCCGGGTCGCGTCAGCAATTTTGACCAGAAGGCTGCCTCGCTGCTCCTGCGGAACAAACTGCAACGTGAAGTTCAGGGTAGTGACGGAGGCGTTCGTAAGCTCTGTTTCCTGAATCGTCTCGCAACGGAGGCTAACTGGCTGGGCGTGGTCGTCCAGAGCGATGTAATGTTCACAGCGTTCGATCATTGCGGAGGAATTATCAACGCCCACAAGCGAGCAGCTGTCAAAGGCAATACCGTGGCGCATGGCCAGGGTGGAAGCACCCAGTGAACAGCCCAGGTCGTAGCAGTTGGAGTCCGGCTGAGCGTATTGTTCGGTAATAACTTCAATCATCGGAATGATCGTGGTGTAGCCGGGAACAGATCGACGAATCATATCCGGGAATACGCGCGCGACGGCTGCATCGAAGCGAAAATCTTCAGGCTGGCGCTCGGCTGCAAAAAGCCGGTCGGTCAGCTGTTCCGGTAACGGGTCGGTCTTACTGGTCACTGGCGGGTTCCTGTTGTTGGTCGGGCTGTGCCTGTTCGTCAGGCTGTGGCAGCACAGCCGGGTCATTAGGCGAGGGTTGATAGCACCGCACGCCGCGGTTTTTATAATCCACCAGAATACCCATAAAAGAGGGGTCTACATCGGCGGCGATGGCCAGATAGCCGTTTTCACAGACGGCGTGAAGCTCGGAGGCCTTTGGCGACATACGGAAGGTTTCACCTTCGGTGATGTGGATCGCCTGAAAGTCGCCAACCGGAATATGATCCTTGTTGTCTGAATGCTTGATGCCGCCGCTGAGTTCAAGCACCAGTACCGTGCCACCGATAGCAATCAGGGCGGTCACAAACAGGCTGCGGATGGTATAAAGGGCATCGTTCTGGCTCATGCTTACCTCATGTTAAATGCAAAATAACGGTCAGTATTGGCCGGGAAGGGCAATCGAAGGCGCTTGCAGAGCTCCCAGTTGTTCTCTCAGTGAAAGCACCTGATCGGACCAGAAGCGGGGTTGCCCGAACCATGGGAAAAACCGTGGGAACGCAGGGTCATCCCAGCGTTTCGCAAGCCACGCGCAGTGGCTGATCTGCCGGTAACATCGCAAGGGCTCAATCAGGTGCCTCTCCCGGCGATTGAACTCCCGGAACATTTCGTAGCCTTCCAGTAACTCGCCGAGCTGAGCGCCACGTTCGCTGTCTTCGCCGTTCAGCAACAGCCACATGTCCTGAATAGCCGGCGCAGAGCGACAGTCGTCCAGATCCACAAAAAGCATCTGCTCATCCCGACACAGAATATTACCGGCGTGGCAGTCGCCATGAAGCCGAAGTGTTTCAATCGTGCCAGCCTCTGCCATACGGGCGCGACAGTGGGTTAGAAGATCCGGAATCAGGCTGTCCCAGGCTGGCCGAAGGTCCTTCGGAATCCAGTCGCCTTCAAGCAGCAGGTTGTTGCTTGCTTCGATACCATCCAGAGGTGAAAGCGCCACGCGATGCTGAAAAGGTTTCAGGGCGCCTATGTTGTGAATCTGGCCGAGCCACTGCCCAAGGCGATAGAGGGTATCGGTAACGCTTGTGTCAGGTGCCTGCCCGCCGCGCTGGTCAAATACCGCGAAAAAAAAGTCATCGTGTTTTCCGAGCGTGCTTCCCGAGGGCATAACCAAAGGTGCTACAACAGGAATGTCTGCCGCCAGCAGTTCTTGGGTAAACTCGTGTTCTTCGCGAATTTGCGCTTCGGTCCAGCGCCCGGGGCGATAGAACTTGGTGATCACCGGCGGGCCTTCGTCCAGACCCACCTGATACACCCGGTTCTCATAACTGTTTAGCGCAAACAGCCGGCCGCTTACCGCAAAACCGGCGTCTTCCATGGCGTCCAGAAGAGTGTCAGGCGTCAGGGCATCGTATGGATGGGCTGAAACGTTCATAATAAAGCGAGGCCGGGCTGGTAAATGTGAGCATCAGTATACCTGCTTGGCAGCGCTCTCGTAATGCGGCCCCGGGATGTTTCCATGGGTTCCTGCCCGTGCGGGATTGCGTTAACGTAGGTGCTATCGGTTTTTGCTTACCGGCTTTTATTTGCCGGATACGCTTCATCTATTTACCAGATACGCTTCATCGGCAGCAGGTTGATCCCGTGGCAAGTGATTTTCTCGAATTGGACACCGTTGTTATCGGGGCGGGTGTTGTGGGGCTGGCAATTGCCCGGGCGCTCGCGCTGACCGGCCGCGATGTGGTGGTTCTGGAGGCCGGTGATCGCGTGGGCGAAGGTATTTCATCCCGCAACAGCGAAGTGATTCATGCGGGGATTTATTACCCGCAAAACTCGCTGAAAGCACGTCTTTGCGTGGAAGGCCGCAGGCAGTTGTACGACTATTGTGGGGCCCACAAGGTTGCGTATCACAAGTGCGGTAAGTGGATAGTTGCCACCGATGAAGCACAAAATCCGAGACTTGAAAACATTCAGTCGCACGCTGCGCTCAATGGTGTTGATCTGTCTCTTATGGGTGGTGATGCCGTCGCCCGAAAAGTGCCCGACGTTCGTGCCAGCGCCGGGCTATGGTCGCCGGAAACCGGCATTGTGGATACCCACGGACTCATGCTATCACTGCTGGGTGAGCTGGAAGATGCAGGCGGCTCGCTCGCGCTGCGCTCACCGGTCGTGCGCGTGGAATCCGTTGAAGGTGCTCATGTTTTGCAGGTGGCTGGCGCTGCGCCATGCACGGTTAAGGCCCGACATCTCGTTAATGCGGCTGGGCTAGGAGCCGTTCCACTGACCGGCGCCTGGACAGGGCTGCCTGATGAGCAAAGACCGACCCAGTGGTTCGCACGCGGCGTCTATTTCAGTTACGGCGGTCGTCATCCCTTTCATAACCTGATTTATCCGGTGCCCGAAACAGGCGGCCTGGGCGTTCACCTCACTCTTGATCTAGCCGGCCAGGCCCGCTTCGGGCCCGACGTAGAATGGATTGAGCGGGAGGATTACTCGGTTGATCCCCAACGAGTGCACGCTTTTGCGGAAGGTATCCGGAAGTGGTGGCCGGGCCTTGAGAGCGATCGCCTCCATCCGGCCTATGCAGGTATTCGGCCGAAGCTGAGAGATGCGGAGGGCGGTTTTTTCGATTTCAGAATAGATGGCCCCGAAGAGCACGGTGTTCCGGGGCTGGTCAACCTGTTTGGTATTGAATCCCCAGGACTGACAGCCTGCCTGGCGATTGCTGATCTGGTAACGCGCAAGCTGACCTGAGCCCAGCCGGTTTAGCCGGGTGTTCGTGCCAGCGCCCAGACTTGAATGTTCCGTGCGCCCGCCTCCCGTAACGCCGACGCAAGCACCCGCACAGTGGCGCCGGTTGTAACCACATCGTCCACGATGGCAACCCGTTCCGGTACCGACGAACACACGTTGAAAACACCACGCAGATTGGCCAGTCTTGCCTCTCTGCTCAGCCCGCGCTGGGCCTGAACTTTGCGCACCCGGCGAACGACCCCTGCGTCAACTGGAATGCTCAGTGCTCGGCCCAGGCTTTCTGCAATATCCCTCGCCTGATTGAAACCGCGTTCGCGACGGCGCGCAGGGAACATGGGTGACGGAATCAGCAAGTCGGGTTTTGCGTCGCTTTGACCCTCGAAGGCCAATTCAAGGTAGTCGGAAAAGTCGGCAAGCAGTGGCCGGGCGAATTTACGCTGGCCGTTGTATTTGTAGCGGCTGATCATGCTGTCGACCGGATACTGATAGCGCCAGGGTATGAGAGAGCGATCGTACGGCGGCGGCGATGTGAGGCAGTCTCCGCAAAGATACTCGTCGCTCGGGTGCGCCAGGGGTAGCGCACAGCATCGGCAATGCCATTTATTCACCGGCAGATCCGCACGACAGGGCGCGCACAGACCGTGCTTGCCATTGGGCGACAGGCAGGCGATGCACCGGTCTTTCTTCCGTTCAGTGTCAACCTTTAATCTATTTAAGGTTGACAGCCAGCCTAGTGTCTTTATCATCTGATTCATCCGTAAACCCAGATACCAAAAAAGGTTAACAGGACTTCTACATGACCGCTACAGCAATACGCCATGACTGGACACTTCAGGAAGCCAGATCACTTTTGGAACTTCCTTTTAACGATCTCATGTTCCGGGCCCAGTCGGTACACCGACAGCATTTTGACCCCAATGAGGTTCAGGTCAGCACTCTGCTGTCGATCAAAACCGGCGCCTGCCCGGAAGACTGCAAGTATTGCCCCCAGAGCGGTCACTACAATACCGGCCTGGAAAAGGAAAAACTGCTGGAAATCGAGGCGGTGGTTGCAGAAGCTCGTGCTGCCCGGGAAAAAGGCGCATCGCGGTTTTGCATGGGTGC